>JAJDBG010000081.1 GCA_029261475.1 Nitrospinaceae bacterium | reverse complement strand
TCTCATTCTTCTCAATGTATTTTTACTACTGGTAGGTTGCACGATGGATGTATTTTCAGCCATCATCGTCGTCGTCCCACTCATCATTCCTCTGGCGCAAAATTATGGCATCAACCTCATTCACCTTGGAATCATTTTTCTAGCCAATTTAGAAATCGGCTACACCACCCCTCCCATAGGGCTCAACCTGTTCATCTCCAGTTCCCGATTCGATGAGCCTGTGATAAGCCTTTACCGTGCCGCCATTCCCTTTTTGGGCCTGCAATTGATCGGCTTGGGACTCATCACCTACTTCCCTCAACTCAGCCTTTTTCTCGTTGAATGGATAAGCTCACCATCCTCCCCCTAAACCAACTCATCCATCAAGCATGACTTTAATTTTTCTGGCTCCACGAAGATCAAAAGGTTAGAATCGACAGACGGTTACCCTCTTCACAAACTCAACAACCATGAAACCCGCAGACATCCCTATTAAATTTGCCATTTGCGAAACACCCCTGGGCTTGACAGGCCTCGCCTCTTCGCCCCAGGGCTTGTGCAAAATCAAATTAAATATTTCTTGCGTGGATGAATTTGAAGACTCACTGAACGACTCTTATCAGACAAAACCTAAATTAGATCCCCCCGCCCTCTTGCCCGTCATTCAGCAGTTCGACCGTTATTTTGCAGGCAAATTGAAAAAATTCAATTGCCCTCTCGACATATCAGAAGGTCTTCCATTTCAACGCTCTGTATGGTCCACTCTGCTCAAAGTTCCTTACGGCGAAACCCGAAGCTATCAATGGCTGGCCGATGCCATTGGCAACCCCAAAGCCTGTCGCGCTGTAGGAACGGCCAATGGGAAAAATAATCTTCCCATTGTCATCCCCTGCCATCGCATCATTCGGAAAAATGGTGACCTTGGTGGCTTTACCGGTGGGCTACATCTAAAAAGTTTTCTTCTCGATCTGGAAAAAAAAGTTCATGGGACTTCATAACGCCCAAGGCATTGTTCTTCGCCGCTTCAATCTTTCCGAAAAAGACAAACTGGTCACCTTTCTGACCGATCGTTACGGAAAAATCAAAGTGGTAGCTAAATCAGCGCGCATGGCTAAAAGTCGCTTTGGTGCCGCTCTCGAGCCACTCAGCGTCGTTCAGCTGATTTATTTTGGCAGAGAAAATCAAGTTCTGTATCGACTCAATCAGGCAGAAATAGACCACTCTTTCCAATCCATACGCGAAGACTCAAGTAAAATATACAGTGCCGCATACTTTATAGAATTGACTGATTCCCTGATTCCCGAAGGATACCCGGAGCCGCAAGTTTTCCAATTATTGAAAGAAACTCTCGAAACCTTGGAAAATAACAAACCCAATGAAATTCTTATCCGATTATTCGAATTACGCCTAATGGGAGTATTGGGTTATACTCCTCAACTGACCCATTGCTTGGCTTGCAAAAAAGAACCCCCTCCCGGCTGGGTTGGGTTCAGCTACAATCGTAGAGGCATTCTTTGTCAGCCCTGCACAGTGAGACTTCAGCCCGGCACCCGGTTTCAGCAAGGAGTCTTGATATATCTCAAAAAAATGTTGACTCTGGACCCTAAAAACAGCAATCGTTTGAAACTTCCCAAAGGAATGGAAAACGAAATTGAAGCGGTGACACATCGTTTGATATTGTCCCATTTAGGTCGAGAACTTAAATCGTACCCTTTTATAAAAGCACTATCAGAAATTCCGTAGCGAAACAGGAGACCAAGGAAATGCCAAGAAAGCCCATACGCACCGACCGCGCACCCTCTGCCATCGGGCCTTACGAACAAGCCATTCGCGTGGGAGATTTCCTCTATAGTTCAGGACAAATCGCCCTCGACCCTAAAACCGGAGCAATGGTAGCTGGTGGGATCGAAAAAGAAACTGTACAAGCCCTTGAAAATGTCAAAGCCATTTTGGAGGCAGACGGATTCACCCTCGAACATGTCGTAAAAACCACAGTCTACCTTGCAGATATGGAAGACTTCGGCACCGTCAACAAAATTTACGAACGCTATTTTTCAAAATCCAAACCCGCTCGAGCTTGTATTCAAGCAGCGCAATTACCCAAAGGTGCCCTCGTCGAAATAGACGTCGTTGCACACACAGACCTTTAAACAATAATGGCAAAGAAAAAAAAGAGTACAGGACAAAGAAATTTTTTTAGAGTCATGGCCGTCTTTGGTGTCGTCACCATATTTTTTCTAGGCCGCGAGTTCATGTCTGCGGCACCACGCATCAGCCCCAGTGTCGAGCACAAAGCCGCGAACACTGCGGAAGACTGCCTCGCCTGTCACATGGGACAAACAAAAGAAGTCCCCATCATGCCTCATCGTCCTATGGGGACCTGTACCTTCTGCCACGAAAAAACAACCCCCAGCCCCTGAAACAACAAAACTTCACCCCTCTAGCGACAGGAAACAAACGGCAAAGTGTTTCCAAATCAGACAGTAGTCGATAGCATTTGGCTTTCTTCGAACCCGCCGCTTAAAATAAAGAACTCACATAATATTTTGAGTCAATCCTTAAAGAACCTCTAATCAAACCCCATTGGATTATTTCAATATTAGTTTAAACAATAAAAATAGACCTGCCTGAACACCTGTTAAGCCCCCTCCAAATAGAATAAAAAAGAAATCAATTTAAATTTAATAGTTTTGTTTTATCGACATTCCCCTTCTGCATTTTGAATAGGAAAAGCATTTGACATGATATGAGCGCAACGTATAATCGAGATTTTATTGACAAACCGTCAGGTCTCCCTGAATTCAGCTTCAGTTGCAAGTTTTCAAACAAACCTTGCCTCGGTCGCAGATTTATAGCCAACCCAAAATTTACTCCAAATTTAGTTTTTTTTGGGGTAGCTTTAAATAGTAGTTTTTTAGTAGCCTATTAAAAATGACGGGGCCGACTTATTAAATTGAATGAGGAAATTATGACTTCGAATATTCGCCGAGTCTGTTTTGTAGCTAGCCTGACGCTAATCTGGCATTTGCAAATGCTGACCGCACACGTTTTTGCGGGAAAAATGCTTGAGCCGGTTTCAGCACTTAAAGCAGAAATCTCACTGGTCGACGGAATCGCCATCAATAAAAAAGGCGAAATTTTCATCTCGATGCGTAACCACAACGTCATCAGTAAAATTGACTCCAATGGTCAACTGATACCTTTTGCGGGTTCTGGAGAATCTGGATTTTCAGGTGATGGAGGTCCCGCTCTATCGGCTAAACTTCGCGTTCCCGCAAATCTGGCTTTTGATGAAGAGGGAAACCTTTTCATCGCTGACCGCGAAAACCATCGCGTGAGAAAAGTGGATAGCAACGGAATCATAACAACATTCGCTGGTAACGGTACTGCGGGTTACAGTGGTGACGGCGGTCCCGCAAACAAAGCTTCCTTGAATCTTCCTTCAGGTCTTGCCTTCGACTCGAAGGGAAATCTTTACATCTCTGACCGATCAAATGATCGCATTCGGCGTGTCACAAAGGACGGAATCATTACGAATTATGTCGGCATTGGTACAGACGGATGGTCTGGCGATGCGGGCCCTGCACTCAAGGCACAAATCAGCAAACCTTTTGGCATCGCCTTTGACAAAAAAGACAATCTTTACATTGCTGATCGCGGAAATAATCGTATTCGTAAAGTTTCCAGTAATGGAATTATCAGCACCATCGCAGGAGATGGCGGGTTCTTTTTCATGGGAGACAACGGTCCTGCCTACCGTGCCAGCATCGCGCATCCTACGGATGTTGCCGTCGATGACAATGGCAATATTTATGTGGCCGACCGCGACAACAACAGAATCCGCATCGTCGATTCTCAGGGCATGATTCGGACTATCGCCGGAACTGGACAGCGAGATTACAACGGCGATTCTGAATTGGCGAGAGAAACCAACCTGAGCCTGCCATTTGGTGTTGAATTAGAAAAAGACGGCAAACTCTTGATCATAGACCGATCACATTATCGGATTCGTCGTGTTGACCCCAAGAATGGTCAGGTCGAAACAGTCGCAGGAAACGGGAAAAAATTATTTGGTGGAGACGGCGGGCCATCTTCTGGAGCACGCGTAAACTTTCCACACGGCATGGCGGTCGATGAGCACGACAACCTGATCTTTTCAGACAAAGGTCATTTCAGGATTCGCAAGATCACCCCCGAAGGTATAATTACCACAATCGGAGGAGACGGTGTACGCGGTAACATTGGTGAAAATATTCCCGCACTCGAAGCCAATCTATACGGTGTCGCCTCTTTGGTAATCAGTCCACGAAAAGAAATCGTATTTGTAAGCCCCAGCGGATTTGTCAGTTTGATCCGGAGAATTGATTCCAATGGAATCATTCACAATATTCTCAATACGGGTGAAGAAAGTTATCTTCATGCCATCAAGGCTGAAAAGTCACAAGGCATTTCTGTCTCCAGCAAAATAGAAGCCATCAGCCAGTTTTCAGACTTGGCCTACGACAGCAAAGGGAATCTGTATATCCCTGACAGAATCAACCACCAAATACGATTGCTTGATCCTAAAGGCACTATTTCGGTATTCGCAGGAACAGGCGACTCCGACTTTTTTGGCGATGGGGGACCTGCAATAAAAGCAGCTTTCCGCGACCCTTCTGCAGTAGCGGTTGACAAAGATGATAACGTATACATCGCTGATGCGGCTAACAATCGAATACGAAAAGTAAATACAAAAGGCATCATCTCTACCATTGCCGGGAACGGATCGCATGAAGATACGGGCGACGGCGGACCTGCTCTTTCAGCAGGGATTCGTTCTATGGATGATCTCGTCTTCAGCCCCTCTGGAGAACTTCATATTGTTGAATCAAACCCAAACAGAATCCGAAAAATTTCCAACGAAGGAATCATAAGCTCAGTAGCAGGGGTAGGATACGCAGGGTTTTTTGGCGATGGCGGACCTGCAGTAAAGGCCATGCTGAAAAATCCAACCGCGATAGCCTTCGATTCCAAAGGGAATATGTTCATCTCTGACATGGGAAACAACAGGATACGCAAGGTAGACAGCAACGGCATCATCAGCACCCTTGCGGGAACAGGAGCAATCGGCTGGGGGCAGGATGGAGAAACGGTCGAAATTTACGTACAGAATTTTCCCTAGCAGATAGTGGCTGGAAACAGGGATATAAAAATACACCTAAAATCGAATTGAAATTTGCGGAGAACCGATGATGTTTAAACTGAAAAATCTTTTTACATTTTTAACAGGGGCAGGATTGATTGCCTTGACCGCAGGCCCAGCATTTACAGCCAATACAGATGCGCTTACCGATGTGCTCAAAAAAATCGACAGTGTCGTTTGCAAAAATCCTGAAAAACTTCCCGAAT
>JAJDBG010000080.1 GCA_029261475.1 Nitrospinaceae bacterium | reverse complement strand
GCTAAGGGAATGGGACCCGCATTCTTCCTCGGTTTCATACATGATCTTTATATTGCACGGCAGTTTGCTAAAGGGGTCTTCTCCTTCTTCTATCGCCAGAGCTTTGAGCAAGGCGTGAACGCTCATTCCAATAGAGACGACGCCGCTCAGGTCATCTGCCGCTCCGCGCCCGTATGCGCGTGATCGGTCGCTGTTCCATTTCAGTTCTGTGGGTGGTGTGCCGCCCCATTTCAGGAAACTTCCATCATCCATATAAGGTTGTTTGTCCAAATGCGCGTAGAACAGGATGGTGGGTTTTTCGGCACTGGAAGGACTCTCCGCCAGTAGTAAGGGGAATGGAAGGGTTTCCCCTGACTTTCCTTGATTGACTTTTACAGAGGAAAAACCGATTTGCCGCAGGTAGCTTTCTGCCAAGGAGAGAATTTCCTGCATATCACTAGGTGTTTTGCGGTCGCCTTCAAATTCAGCGACACCGAAACTCCGGCTATCGACAGCCACCATTTGAGCAAGGTAATCGAGATGCCAGTTGACGAATTCACTGTCAGGTTCTATCAGTTGACGAGCCTTTTGATCCAGTTCTTTATGTGTCATTGCCTTAGGGTAATTGGGATGATTTTTAGAGATCGTATCGACCAAGGGGTGTCTTTACATATATTATCCATTGATATAGTATATAGACAATTTTCATGTGTTTTGAAAATAAAAATGTTTGTTTTCGCTCAACTTCTTACCTCTTGAGTTTTCCTTGTTTTCTATGCAAATGCGTGTGCTTAATTTCATTCGACTGATCAAAATTTTCAGGGAGCGTGCGAATTGGCCGTTGATTCGCAGGTCTCGTAAGGAATTGCAAGACTTCGTTTTTTGTCGTAGTGGTATTAGAAGAAAAAGTTTATTTTATGCCGCCTTTCACTGGCTGTATCTTTTGAAAGGGTTGGAACTTCTGGTTTGGCGTTTAGAGACTTTTGGAGTTTTATTTCCAGCGGGACGTTCGCAAGAGGAAAGGCGAGACCTCAATCGCTTGATATAAGAAAATTGACCCTGCTAAAGAGAACAATGTATCTTCCGTAACTTCTTGAGTCAGTCCGTGATATCCCCTTTCACCTTCAAATTGATGTTTCCTTTTTATGACGGCTCCCTTCCTTTCCCTTGTAATTCCGGCTTATAACGAAGCAAAACGTTTTCAAAAAACCTTGCCGATTTTACGAGACTATTTAGCGAGTCAAAACTACTCATGGGAATTGGTGATTGTCGATGATGGGAGTGTGGATGAAACAGCCATCACACCGGGAAAATTTTTCAACGAAGAGGAATACAGGATCGTTCGCCTGTCATCCAATCGAGGCAAAGGCTACGCGGTTAGAACAGGTGTTGCCGAGGCGCGAGGGAAGCGAGTTTTGATTTCGGATGCAGACCTTTCCACGCCGCTAAAGGAAATGAATAAATTATTTGATGCGCTGGAAGACGGTGCGGACATAGCGATAGGATCGCGCTCTCTTGCTGATTCAAACGTTGTTGTGAGGCAGAGATGGTATCGACAGGGGATGGGGCGTTTTTTCAATAAAATGGTTCAGACTCTGACGGTAAAAGGACTCATCGACACACAATGTGGTTTCAAATGTTTTGACCTCGAAAAGTTCCAAAGCATATTTCCTCTAATGACAATCGATCGATTTAGTTTTGATGTTGAATTATTATTCATCGCGCAAAAAAAGGGAATGACGATCAAAGAAATTCCGGTAGAGTGGCACCATGTCGAGGCCTCGCGTGTGCGCATCTGGATTGACCCGGTTTATATGTTTTTGGGATTGCTTAAAATTCGGCTGAATGACTGGCGGGGACTCTACGATGGATCAAATCCTGAAAAATCTTTCTCTTCCAATGATTAGAGTTGCTTGAAAAAATGAATCTAAAAAAATCCGATCGCAAAGGAAACAAATGCTGAACGATAGAAAATTTCAATTGATATTTTTGGTTTATTCAATGATTTTGATTTTTTGGGGACGTCTATTGGATGTCGGCCTTTCCAACTTTGACGATGCCTATTATGCATTGAAAGCCAGGGATATTTTTGATTCTAAAAGTTTGTGGGTTGTCTTGTACGATGGCGGCCCCTCTTTTGAAAACCCACCCATTGTTTTTTGGCTCACTGGTTTGGCTTATAAAGTATTCGGTGTTTCTACATATGCCGCTATTTTTTTCCCCGCCTTGTTCGGACTGGGTACGGTTTTATTAACTCGGTCTTTGGCAAAAGAAATCTACAAAGACGACTGGATTGCCTTTTTTTCCGCCTTCATATTGCTTTTCCCCGGAATGTTTATTGATGGTGCCAGAAGGGCGATGCTGGATATCCCATTGGCTTTTTTCACGACAGCGGCAATGTACTGTTTTTGGAAGGCACAGAAATCTAGCCGGTTTTATATCCCCTACGCAGTGTTCACGGCTTTTGGTGTTTGGACAAAAAGTATTTTAGGATTTTTCCCTCTGGTGATTGGTTTTTTCTTTCTTTTGGCTCGAGACGGCTGGAAGGGAATTTTAAAAGGCCGTTATTGGGCAGGTTGGACATTAGCCGTTCTTTTGGGATCTCTTTGGTACATTGTGAACTACATGAAATTTGGCAATGATTTTTTAGAAGGTCATTTCTTTCGCGCCCACATGACTTTGTTTGGAATGAGTCAAAATACTACGGAGAGCGATCCTTTGTATTTTCTTGGTTATTTACGGGATTTTGGGAGAAACTTTTGGCCTTGGGTGCCGTTCACCGCTGCGGCTATATTCGTTTTTGGTCGTCGTGCATTCAAGGAAAAAACTCCAGAGGCATTGTTCCTGTTCTTATGGCCGACGGTTGTTATTTGCATCATGAGTTACAGTGCCAATCAAACGTTGCGATACCTTTTTATGATTTTTCCTGCTCTTGCCATTCTCACCGCTAAATCTATATCCGATTGGACGAATGAAAAATTCAGGCAAAAGTTACTGGCGTTTGGTGTGGGAACAATCATGGTAACGACCCTTGTTATAAACGCGACCCCTTTAGAGGTGAAAGTCTCCTTGAAGCCCAGTAGCGTGGAGGTACGCAAGCTGGCTTCAATCATGAATTTAAATGTTCCCCCAGGTGGGAAAGTGGGGTCCTATCAAATTTCGCGCTGGAACCCAAAGCAAGCTGTGAAATTCTATTCCGACAGAAATCTGGATTATCCCCTGCAAGAGCCGGAACAATTATTCCAGGCGATTGAGAAAGATCCTCAGTCCACTTGGCTTACTGCAACGTTTCAATGGAGAAAGATGGAAAAACTTTTCCCCGGGAAATTCTATTTGATTCAGGCCGAAAAGACTTATGCCTATTTTACCTCTGCTGAAAATAGAAAAAATATTCGTTATGATTTTTCTGGGGGAGATTTTCCGCCGGTGCGATGACCTGATGTATTAAAGGATGTCTATTATAAAATGAGTCTGAACTTTTTTAATGAGTGGAAAGAAGATAGTAGGTTTCCAGTAGCTCATCCTTGTGTTTGAGAGTGCCATCCAGCAAAACTTTTTTGATCCAACCTTTGTCGCGCTTTTTATTTTTCCAGAGTTGGTCCTCAGCGATTTTTCTTAAGGGCAATTTAGAAAAAATGTTTTGCCAATCTTCTTTCTTCAGGACAATGAATTTGCGACCTGGGGTTTGAATGAAGTTTTTAAGCCCCTCAGGATTCTCGAAATTATACGCACTCTGGGCTGTCATGATCCCCAGGCGGGCGCGATTGCTGGAGGCTTGAAAAAGGGCCAGGTCTTCTTTCCCCGATCCCTTTTCCAAAATCACTTCGGCAAACGATTGCATGGGTGAGCGGTTGATATAGGATTGAAACGAGCCACTGCCAAGACTCAAAAGAATAATTTGTAAAACTCCGAGAGCCAGTATCAAACGAAACGTTGTTTTAGAACGATGCAAATAAACCAGCAGAATGGTTCCCGGTAACAACAGAAGGGGCAATAGAAAAACAGCGAAAGGTGTGGGTGATAAGGGATGTAGAGCCCAAATTGCAATGGCGCAGAGGATTGCTATCAGCTCGTAAATTATCAGAGTGACGTAAAAGGGAATTTTGAATAAAATGGTTTGAAATCCCATCGGTTGAGATTTCAATGTGATAAAAAAATGAGCCAGCAGTGCCGCGAGAGCAGGCGCGAGCGGCAATAGATAGCGGCTGTGTTCGATGCGGAACAAGGTGAAGACGAGTATGGGAGCAAAAATCCAGGCCAGGCAAAAGAGTCGGGCGGGATTTTTACGTTGCGAGATTGCTATGAGTCGTATTTTTTCCAGCAGAGAGATTTTTGAATTTCCAAAGTCTTTTTTTTGCTCCATCCCAAACCAGTAGTACAGGGCTGAAATGAAAAACAATGACCAGGGGAGATTGTAACGGATGAGAACACCGAAATAATAAAATGAAAAGGGCAGGTCGTGAACGATCCGGTTCTTTATTTCAGCTCCGAGTATGTGTTCCTTGAACTCATCTCCATGCAGTATCCACATCGTTAAAAACCAGGGCAGGTTCATCGCCAGTATCAGGGCAAGACCTTGCAGAATTTTAAATTCGCGCAGTGGAATTTTTTCTTTTTGAAGAAGGCGGTACAGAATGAGAGCCGAAGCCGGTATCAATACAGCCGGGGGGCCTTTGGTCAGGAATCCAAGCCCGATAAAAAAGTAAAACAGATAGAGCCAGCCAATGCGAACTTTGTTGTTTTCAACGCTTAAGAGGCAACAGTAAAACGCAGACAGGATGAACAATGCCATTGTCATATCTGTTATGGCCCAGCGAGATATCTGGAAATGGAGATAGAGTCCGGGCAAGATAAAAGCACTCAACCAGCCTGTTGACTCGTCAAACAATCTGCGAGTCAGAAAAAAGGTGACAGCAATACAAACAGCTCCCATAAAAGTCGAAACGAGTCGGGCTGAGACATGTCCCTGTCCCAGTAGTTTGTAATTTAGAGCTGAGATCCAGTAGTAGAATGGGGGTTTTGCAAAGCGCTTTTTATCCTGATAGACCGGCGTGATATAATCCCCCGTTTCGACCATGTTTCGAACCGATTCGACGTAAAAATTTTCGTCAGTGTGGTAGGGCGGGACCGAGTCAATATGAAAGCTTAGGGCACCGAAACACAGAGCGGTCCATAAGAAGATCCACAGGGGTGTTCTCATTTTGTTGGAAGATAGAATAGTGTCGGTGCTCATAAACGCGAATCGTAATCCAGAAAGGGTAAACTTCTTGCGTAGGCCTGCATTATACACGGAATCGCAGAAGCAATTAACCCGGCAGTCAAAAACGTTTGCAGTGAGGCAGGGAGGTAACGATCGTTGAAAATCAGTTTTTTATGTTTCGACCTGTCTGATAATTCTTTGGGCCGGGCGGCGTTATTAGCGCAAGCGGCTTCCAAGGTTCATGAAGTCGAATTGATCGGACCGATCAAGCCCCGCGGACTGTGGGAGCCGGTGAAGGACATACCATTTCCCGTCAAATCCTTTCCCTGGAAGCGTTATCCGGCGTTTTTCCCCGTTTTGGGGAAGATGATTCAGGCCATAGACGGAGACATAGTGGTCGCTTGTAAATTGCGCCCAACCAGCTTTGGAGTGGGCGTGATGAAAAATATTCTTTCCCGAAAGGTGCCACTCATTGTTGATATCGATGATTGGGAGTTGGGCTTTTATCTGCATTCGGGGTTTTGGGGAACGGTAGGCCGTGCCTTGAATTTATCCAATCCGAATGGGCTACCCTACACTTGGTTGATGGAGCATTGGGTAAGGCGAGCCGATGCGGTCATCGTGAGCAATCGCTTTTTGCAAAGACGGTTTTCAGGAACACTGTTTTATCACTGCAGAGATACGGATGCGCTGGACCCTGAAAAATTTGACGGTTTGGCGATGAAGAAAAAACTGGGTTTGGAGTCTAGGAAAATCGTTATGTTTTTGGGGACACCTCGTGCGCATAAAGGGATTGAAGATTTGTTTTTTGCGCTTGAAAATATTTCCGATCCTTCCGTTTGCGTTGTTGTGATTGGAGCCGGAAAAGAATTGGATGAAATGGTCAAACGTCATGAAAAGTTTAAAGACCGCATAAAAATTTTACCAAAGGTTCCTTTTGCTGAATTGCCAGGTTACCTTTCTGCGGCCGATATTGTGGCAATCCCTCAGCGTGCAACAAGCGATACTGCAGGCCAAATGCCTGCGAAGATATTTGATGCCATGAGTATGGCGAAACCCATTGTTGCAACGCGCGTGTCGGACATCCCCGAAGTTTTGGGTGAGTGTGGGTATTTGGCAGAGCCGGACAGCCCCGAACAGTTAGCCTCTGCAATCAATGATATTTTTAATAATCCCGAGGAAGCTCATAAAAGGGGTGCCTCGGCGCGCCGTCGCTGTCAGGATGCATACGATATGAAAATTTTAGAAGATGGTTTTTTGAATATGATTGAAACTGTGGCGATGAGGAGGGGACATTGAACTTGCCTCTAGCTGAAAGAATACCTCCAAAGGCACGTATTCTATTGATCAAACTAAGATCAATTGGTGATGTTATTTACAATACCTCGGTTTATTCTTCTTTGAAGAAGAGGTTCCCGGATGCGCATTTGACGGTTTTGGTCGAGCCTGCTTCGTTGGATATTGTTCGAAGCCACCCTGCGGTGGACGAGGCTCTGTGTTTTGAAAAAGGGGCTTTTCTGAAAGAGGCGAGATTTTATCTTAATTTGATCAGGAAACGATACGATGTTGCCATCGACATGCACGAAGGCACGCGCGGAGCCGTTATGTGCTTTGTCAGTCAAGCGAAATACCGTGTCGGCAACAAGTTTGCGAAGCGTTCTTTTCTCTACAATGAGAAAGTGGATTTTTCGGATCTTAAACCTCATTATCCGATGGATTATCAGGTCGCGTTGATTAAAAAAATGGGTGTCGAATTCGATAAACCCTTGCCAGAAATTCACTTCGACGATGCCAGTCGCCTGCGAGCAGAGCAATTATTGGCTAGTAAGGGAATAGGGCGAGAAGACGCTTATGGGATCATTCATTGTGGTACCCGAAAGAAGTACGATCAATGGCAGTACAAAAAATTTGCCCAACTGGCAGAAGCTTTTCCCAGGCGTTTGGGAATCAAGGCTCTATTGACTTGTGGTCCGGGAGAAGAAGATCAAGCGGAAGAGGTCTTGAAAAATATTCAAGGCACCGCACCTGTTTTTCTTACAGCACCGCTTCAGGAGTTGGGGTGGATCACCCGCTCAGCACTTTTTGCTGTTTGTCACAACGGAGGTTATATGCATTTGGCTTCGGCTTTAGGGGTCCCTGTAGTCGCTCTGTTTGGAGTTGTGAATCCCCGAATCTGGAAACCACTTGGCGAACGGGATATCGTTATTTATAAGGAAATTGAATGCAGTCCCTGCAATTCCAAAACACGCAAGCCGGAGTGCTATGAGGGAGACGCCGAGTGCAAACGCCAAATTGAAGTGGATGATGTCTTGTCTGCGTTGGAAACTCTGTTGCCTGAGAAATGAAAAAGAACAAAGCTTGTGTTTTTGTGGATTGCCGGCCGGAAGGCTATAATTTCAGCAAAGAAACTTTTATAGAAAAAGGATGACTCGTTATTATGTTTGATAAAGTTGCAGAATTTATAAAAGAAAACAAGAAAGTACTCCTCATCCCTCTCATCATGATGATCGTGTTGACCTTGATTATTCTGGCCCTGTCTGCGCTCAATCCAGAATCGGATTTCACCTACCTGGGCTAGCCTGCTAGTCCGTAGGGTGCCTTGTGGTTTGTTTGCCTCAGTGCACGGAAGAGCTAAAGCCTGCTCTTTAGAGGCGTACTGGATTGGCAATCATAAGGAGGGATATTTTTGAGCGCGTTTTTTACCCGCGATTCCAGTTCTTCAATATCTTTGTTATTTGTTTCTAAATAGATTTTCCGTTTTTCTTCCATTGTTTTCAGATGCGATTCAATGGTATTTGCATCGATCGTGGCCCCAAAATTTTCCAATCCGATTCTATCGGGATGTTTAAATCCAAAGATGCGGTCCTGCACTCGGTCGCCCAAATCTTTTTTATAGTGACCCGAGTCCCAGTACCATTTCATAGCCGTTGCGCTGTCTACGGCAAGTGCTTCGCTGGTGAATGCGTTGTAGCCACTGAAATCCCATAATACGATTTTCTTGCCAGGCTTTGTCTCCTTGTTGATTTTCGCAACCAATGAGACCAGCTTTCTTTCCCAATTTTCATAGTCATTCCAGTAGCCACTGATTCTCAAACTTTCCAGTAAAAATGCATGTGAAGGTTGGATGAACAAGCGAATGTCGGTGCCATCGTTCGCCGCAGTGCGCAAAAGAGTTTCCAATTGATCGAATGCGGTATCGTTTCCGGTTGCATCTTCGATGCAGAAACGATGACTGGGTGGTGGCAATAACAGGCGTGTGACAAAGCCAGAGGCCGAGCCGAGCATTGCTTCATGCCAATGCCGTTTGCCTGTTTCCTCAGGAATCTCACGCCCGTTTGCCCAATGCGTTGCTTTTCTTTTGGTAAATATTTTTTTCTGACTTGCGGTCAAGGCATCGAGAGAAAATAGCCTCACAGCGGTCTTTAATACAAAAGATTGCTTGGCGTTACCTTTTCTGTCGGTGGCTATCAACCATTCTTTGAAGTCGTGGCTTAAGGGGGAGAATTGGTTGAAGGCAACGAAGTCGAGACCGAGAATAACTTGCTGTAATGGTGCATTTGCCCGAGCATGCTGATAGTACCTCAGGTTCTCGTACATGTTTGCGCCGGGGAGAGCCAAATTGTATCGAGATTTAATCTCATTGGGCCAGCCGGGATGGCTTGGATCGAGGGCTAACTGGGCCGTCGAGGCACCTATGATGATTCCCTTTGGATTTAATTCATTGACATAGAGAGCTTTCGCCATGCGCAATTGTTTGGACATCCAGATGGGTTGACGTGGGTTTTCTGGTGGCGGACGGCGTACAGAATAGGGGTCGACAAACCAGTTCAAGGCTCCAATAACAAGTAGCACTTGCAGGATGCATAGCTTGAAAACGAGAATGAATTTGATAGCGTCTTTCATTAATTCTTTTCAATAAGATTCATGATTGCTAAAAGCTAAAACTGTAGATAAATAAACTCTCGACTTGCGGGCAATTGCAAGAGAGCGACGATAAATAGCATTGCCAGAAATGCGGCCCAATATTCGTTGGGACGCCATTCCAATTTTTTGTTCAGTGTTGTTTGGTTTGTATTTTGGGATGAATCGAAAGCTGAAAAAAATCGGGTCATCCATTCACGCGAATTCGGGGCCAGCCATGCAAGTGCGGCAAGAACCCATAAACGGTCTTCGCCAATTTTCACATTGTTGAATCCATTTGCGACATCACTTTGCATCCCCAGCATAGACTTCCATATAGAAAGAGCGGTGTCCATATTCTCAGCGCGGAACACGACCCAAAGCAGGACCAGGCTCATAAATGTTGCGAATCGTTTTATCCAGACTCCCCATGCGGGTTGATTTGCTAAAGTCTTGTCCGGAAAAAAGCGTTGCCAACTGTGGTTGATGCAAAGCAAAATCCCGTGCAGGGCACCCCAAACGATAAATGTCGCGCCTGCGCCATGCCAAAGTCCGGTCAACACCATTACAGTCAGCAGGCAAAAGGCTTGTCGCATGAACCCCTTTTCCGATCCACCGAGCGGAATATATATCAAGTCACGGGCAAATTGAGAGAGCGTCATGTGCCAACGTCTCCAAAACTCGATGATGCTATCGGCTTTATAAGGTGAGTTGAAGTTCCAAGGCAGACGTAGCCCAAATAGAAGAGCGACGCCCATCGCCATATCGGCGTAACCCGAGAGATCAAAATAAATCTGAAAGCTAAAAGACAAGGCTCCGCTCCATGCTTCTCCCGTTGTTAGAGTTGCTCCTAGGTGAGCGGCGTTGAAAGCCGAATCCGAAAAACGAGCAATGGGATCTGCAAGCGCAACTTTTTTAAAGAGACCGAGAGAGAACAGGGTCAAACCTGCCGGAATATAATTCCAATAGATTCTGAAAAACTTTTCTTCCGCGATTTGTTGAAAAAAATGCTGGGGTTTGACAAGTGGACCCGCCAGTAGTTGTGGAAAAAAAATCATGTACAAACAGTAATTCAAAAAATCAGGGTTTTCCGTTTTTCCGCTTTTCAATTCAGCCAAGAACAGTATTTGCTGGAAAGTCATGAACGAGAGGGCGAGTGGGAAACCTGTTGTGAGGCTTGAATCAAAGGCGATTTGATAGTGTGCGTCATTGGAGATCATCCCCTTGAAAAAAAACAATAGAGTGAGGTTGATGAAGACGCCTGTGATGAAAAAACGTTTTATAGGAGGAGAAGATTTGCCCGCACTGACTTTCATTTTCAGAGCCAGTGCGTAATTGATGAGTAAAGACACGATCATCAAGGAAATCAGCAAAGGATCATTCCATGCGTAGAAAGTAATAGACGCTCCGACCAGCCATAAAATAGCAGGGCCATTGGCTCTGGCGATCAGGTAGAAGAGCGTCCAGGCCAAAGGCAGGAAGAAGAATATAAAAGCGTATGAATTGAAACCCATAATTTATTGGAATGCTTTCGTGGAAACTAAAATTGCGAATGGCTATGGATTATCCAATAGCTCTTCGATTTTTCTGCGGCGGTATGAAAAAATGCGATCCAGATCTTTCTGCACTAGAAAAAGACCAAATGCAGTGCCAAGTGCTCCAAACGGAAGAACATATTTTACCGTTTCGCGGGTCAAGGTTCCTCCATCGACCGCGAAAAACTCATGCTGATGTTGCCACAGAGCATAAGGTCCTTTGACCTGCTCATCAGAAAAAGAGTGTGGCGGATTGAATGCTGTGATTTTTGAACGCCAGCGCATGGGCAAACCCATTGCTCGGAGACGATAATCCAATAAAACTCCTTTGTCGAGTTTGGAATGAGATGTGCGGACGATTCTAAATTTGAAATCAGGTGGTGCAAGTGGTTCTATATTTTCTATTCGAGATAGAAATTCAAAACTTGTTTCCAGAGGTTGTGCGATCCATTGTTCCCTTATCAGGAGATGCTCACGGTGCCCGCAAATTTCCTCCAGTGCTGAATTGAGATTGGGATATGAAAATTTAAAACCCTGTCCCAGAATTTTTTGAGCGGAAACTTTTTGACTTGCCAGCAGTAATTCTGCGCTCTGCCCCAAAAGAATTTTGAGTCCCCAACCAGGAGCGCGAAACAAAACAGGACGGTGGAGTGACTTCCCTAAAATTTTTGAAAACGATTCGTTGCGTGCAGGATCGGGAGCTACGGCATTGACAGGTCCCTTCAGGTCTGTGTTTGTGAGAGCGTGTAAGAACATATCAACCAAATCCTGTCGGTGGATCCAGCTCATCCACTGTTTTCCCGTACCGAGAACGGTGCCCAGTCCCAAGCGGAAAGCGGGTAATATTCGTTGCATCGCGGTGGCTTCAAAATCGAGCACCAGGCCTATTCTTAGAGTGACCCAGCGCAGGCCAAGTTCTTGGACGCGAGCGGATTCTGTTTCCCAGGCTTTGCAGACTTGAGCGAGAAAACCTTCGCCCGGGGAGGAAGATTCCGTCAGCTCTTCCTCCTGTCGGTCACCATAAATGCCAATGGCACTTGCGCAAATAAAAGTTTTTGGTGGTGTTCGCATCCGTTCGATGGCATCGACCAGCAGGGGTGTGGAGTTAATTCTGGAATCGCGGATTTTATTTTTAAACGCTGATGTCCAACGTCCACCTACTACAGATTCTCCTGCAAGATGAATAACTGCTTCGGTGCCATCTTCAATTTCTAAATGGAATTGCGGGTCGTCGGGATTCCAAAATTGGATATGGCAAGTGTGAGGCAGTTTATCAGTTGCCTTGGCGGGGTCGCGGGAAAGGACGTGGAGAGAATGACCATTTTGAATGAGTTGTCTTGCTAGTGCAGAGCCAATCAATCCCGTAGCACCTGATAATAAAATTTTCATTCGAAGATTCCTGATCTAGGGGCCCCGCCAAATGGCAATTGGTTTTAGTAGGGAGATTTAAACTTGACAAAGACTCTAATATTCGTAATTTTAACAGACTAAATTTGTATAACGAGGGGAAACACCTGCTCTCAAATTCCTTAAGGAAAGGATTTATTATGCCCTACGAAAATGCGCCCCAATTTGTAGATGAAACTCCTGGCACAAAGCATTACTGTACCTGTGGCGAATCTGCCAATAAACCTTATTGCGACGGTGCTCATTCCCGTATGAATACTGGAAAAATGCCTAAACAGCAAGAAATCACGGGAACCAAACGTGTTGTGATTTGCGACTGTGGTCGTACCGCAAAGTCTCCTTTTTGTGATGGAACTCACACTAAAGCATAATTTCATTTCATCATTGTCTTTGGCTGTCAGAACCTTTTCCAGGTTTTGATAGCCAAAGAGTTGCCCCTTCTATTACCGCTCTGAATAAAATTTCCTTCCTCTCGACTTTCCCCCGTTTGTAAATTCCACTCAATTCAGCGGCTTTGAAAGTAGTCTTATAGCTCTATTTTTGTAACTAAATTGTAACTTGATCTTCACCGATATGAAACAAGGTTTTCCTATAATCTAAACCATAGACAAAGGATTTTTGCTCCATCAAAGTTTCATTTTTTACAGGGCAAAGCCTTTCCCGGTATAGACCAAATGGTATTGAGTCCAAAATTCGGAGGTGACTTATGTTTTATCAGGTGAGAATTTTCAAGTCGGACGGTGAAATAGAGAAAACCATTAAAAGTGAAGAACTCAGTCAAAAATTTTGGGACGATTTTTATAATTCAGAGAACAACATCACACTGGTTTCCAATGGTAAAACGCAGACACCTCGATGGGTGAAAGAACATTTAGATCTTAAGTTCCCTGAGAATATTAGTTCGTAAGTTTTTATTTCCTCCTGTGTCGCTCCTGCCGCCCAAGTAAGAGGCTCTCCACTCTTACTTGGGCGGTTTTTTTCAGGCATTTTTCGCGTCGATAATTTCCTTGTAGATAGCCAGCATTGCCTGAGCGTTGCGCTTTCCCGTAAATTTTTCTGCCAGAATTCTTGCTTTTAAGCCCATTTGTTTTCTACGATTTGAATCGGCCAGCCGATTGATTTTATCCGCCAGTTCGCGGAAGTCTTCTGGATTCTCCAAAACCATGCCCTCTTCATCAGGTGTCAAAATCTCAGCCGACCCACAAGCACGACTGACGATGACGGGCAGTCCTGTTGCTAATGCTTCTAGAACGGCGTTCCCAAAAGGCTCGTATATAGATGGCAGGACAAACAGATCCGCCGCGGCATAATAATTTTCCACGTCATCAACAGGGTCCAAAGGGATGATTTTATCTCGAATCGATTGCGGCAGGTCCTGTAACTTTTGAGACCAATTTGCTTTGCCGAGCAAGGCGAGACGCCAGGGAAAGTCTGCAAGTTTTTCAAATGCTTCGAGGAGAACTCCCGTTCCTTTGCGTTCAAATCCCGACCCGACATGCAGGATAAGGATTTCATCAGGGTTCACACCCAATTGGCGACGAATGGCCTCTCCTTTAGACTTTTTATTGTCAGGATGAAATCGTTGCAGGGAAACCCCATTGTAAATCACGGTGATTTTCCCATCGGGCACCTGATAATGTTCCTGAATGTCCTGCTTGACCATTTCTGAAATGGCGATCACTTTATTGCAGGCTTGAGTTTCAAAGATAGATTTCTCCAGTCTCAGTATCAAGCGATGGAATGGGCTAAAAGCCAGTGAAAGTTTTTTGAATGGCGAAAGTTTCCTTTTTCTCAACTCCAGCCATTGTTTGTGGCAACCATCGCCTGCCCGAAAAACATCTTGCGAGAAAATTCGTTCGTGGCTTTGAACGATGTCGAAGGAACCGCGTCTCACGGCTCTTCCAGCAAACCAGGCAAAGGACAAAGATCGAATGAATGAATTGATTTTGATGGCGGGGACAGGATGGATTTGAATGTTGGTGCTTTTTGAGGCTGTCCATTTATTAGCGAATATGTGGATTTCGTGACCTTCTTCGGCCATGGACTCGGCGTAGTTTGCGACAAAACTTTCCGCGCCGCCGTAATTGACGTATTTTTGCCGGATCACCGCGATCTTCATTTTTGACCGTTGGTTTTGAGCGGATGCGAGTTCAAAATAGCGTCGTAAACTTCAATAGTTTGTTGAATCATGAGTTCGTCAGTCAGCTCTTTTATGCAATATTGGTAAGCACGTTCTGCTTTCTCCATTGCTTTGACAGGATCGGACAATTGTTGAAGAATACCCTCCGCAAGGGCTTCCCCGCTTCCGGGCTCTACCAGAACTCCGCGTTCGCCATTATCCAAAAGGTCGGGTGTGGAGCCTATTCGAGTTGCGACCATCGGCGTTTTCATTGCAAAAGCTTGCGGTATCACCTGCGGTGTGCCTTCTCCCGAAGTAGAGGCCAAAGCCAGCACGTTACAACCTGCCATGATCTCGGGAACATCATCTCGATGACCTAACAAGGTCGTTGAATTGTCCAAACCTTTAGCGGTGACCTTGCCCTTGATCTCATCGAATCCGGGGCCGTCGCCCACGATAACAAATCGGGCAGACGGTACTTTTTGCAAGACGATGGGAATCGCATCCAGAAATTGATTGTGGCCTTTGAAGCCGCGAATGACTCCTATTTTTCCAATGAGAGGTTGATTCTCTTCAAGGCCCAGGGTTTTACGAAATTCGGTGCCAGAAATTTTAAAATCGAATCGTTTTAAATTCACACCCGCAGAAACAGAAGTTACATTTTCTCGTTTGACACCACCTACCTGAGTGACAATTTCTGAAATGGCCTCCCCGCTGGTGATGATACGAGCGGGGCCGGAAGAATAGAGCCACGAATTGGGGAAATATCCTCGAATGGGGAGCGATACATGTCGACTCCGCACTACAGGAATTTTAAGTACTTTGCTTGCCAAAGAAAATTGCCAACTATCGACCGAACTGTGTGTGTGAACAATATCCGGGCGCAACTTCTTGAGCAATAGGTAGACCCCAGCAAGAGATGCAGGGCAAAAGGATTTCCTCATCTCCCTGCAAAAAAAACGAAAGTTTGGATGACTCAAGGCTTGGCAGTGCTTGGCCAAAGGGGTATTGGGTTGGCAGACGATGTCTACTTGATGGCCACGTTCGAGAAGAAGAAGGCTCTCCTGAAAGACACGTATTTCCTGGCCACCCCAGCCGGTGGCAGATTCAGAATGTAAAATATGAAGATCGGACAAAATAAAATTCTCGCTCAGGGGAATTATGATGGTTGATTGCAAACGAAAATTAATCTAGCATATCCGGGTAATAGAGTCACTAACCGCCTTTGCCGTTCAATGGCACCGCTATTTCCCTGTATATTGCCATCAACTTTTATCATGTCTCTTTCCCCTGTTTCTGAAAAAAAAGACTCCTGCGAATCTTGCGGTTCTGTGCAATTTTCAAAAATTTGTGATCGGAAAGATACCTCTGTAGTCGCCTGCGAAAATTGTGGGCTTCAGTTTGTTCATCCCATGCTGGATGAGGAAACGATTGATAAAGTTCATGGGGATGAAATGACAGGAGCACAAAATGGCCTGCCTTATTATCGGGAATACTTTAATGAACGTAAGCGTCGGGCGGGGTCTTATGAAAAAATTTATCGTGGACGGATGAACCTGATCGAACGATTTGCATCAGATAAGGGAAATTTGCTCGACGTGGGTTGCGGTGCTGGTTTTTTCGTGAAATATGCTTTGGAACGAGGATGGAACGCGCGTGGGGTTGATTTGCTTCCAGAGTATGAAATTCTGGCCCGAGAGGAGTTGCAACTCGATGCGGTTCAATGCGCTAGATTGGAGGATGCAAATTTCCCTCCAGAATCATTTTCTGTTGTTACCCTGTGGGATCTGATCGAACATCTTCCTCATCCACTTGCGTTTCTCAAAGAAATCAATGCCGTCTTAAAACCAAATGGTGTCATCGCGCTATGGACACCCAATACACGCAACGCGGTCTTTTTGAAAGGGCGATGGACGGGTTACGGTCCAGGTCAACACCTGTATTTCTTTTCTGAAGAGACATTGGGTCGCTTGTTGAAGCAGGCTGGTTTTGAAATTGTTCACGCAAAAACAACGAAGACGAAAAAGGGTTTGTTGCTTCCACAAGAAGCTCTGACCTTTGAGAAGCGTAGCAAACCCGAGTCGCTCGGCGGGCGAATTGGATTTGCTTTCAAAAGAGATTTGAAAAATTTCTTCAACCCAATAACTTACGTGAATCCGCTGTTGGATCTAGCGGGTTACGGTTTCAACCTGCTGATTCTCGCGAAAAAAACAGGGTCTCCCGAAGGACGATGAATTCTCCCATTTCGTCATTGACGGCTATCGTCGCCTTGACAGGCGACGGAAAACAACTCACGCAATGTCTACAGGCTTTGCGCTGGCTTCCATCCATCTGTGTGGTGTCGGGGGCAGAGAGTCTCTCTGTGCGCGCCGAAGTTGAAAAAGTGGGTGCCCAATTTGTAGTCATAGATAGACCGAGAGGCGATACACTTTCTCTCTGGAAAGCTGGCCTGCAATCTGCCAAAAGTCACTGGACAATTTTTATTCGCTCCAATGAGATTGTGACGGGGCTTTTGCGTAAAACTATATTAGAAACCATTCAAACGATACCCTCTCATTCGCTTCAGTATCCTTTACCACGAACGACTGTTTACCTGCAAAAGCGATTGAAGCGGGCATTGGAATCGCGCCGCGAACCTCAATCCGCTCTTGTCTATCAGCCTCAGTTGCACATTGGTCTGCTGGAACTTACTGTAGAAAAAAGAAAATTCGAAGGTGAGCTGATTCACTATGGAGCCGAGACCTTAGAGGATGCCTGGTCTGATTGGAATCGTAAGGCACAAGAACATGCCGAACGCATGGCCCCATCTCTTAAAAACAAATCGACACTGGGTATGCTGTGTGAACTACTACCTGATTTGACAAAGACTTTGTTTGACGCTGTTGTTAAACAAAAAAGCTTCAAGGAAGGTTTTGAAGGTGCTGTCTGGACCGTCGCGGAGCTGTCTGCCGCCTTTGGTGGTTATCTGCAATACCACGAAAAATACCTTCGTCGAGGGCAGTGGATCAAACAGGATATTGGGTCTTTAAAAAGAATATTGATCATAAAGATGCGCGACATTGGAGACAATGTTTTGCTCTCGCCAATTTTCTCAAACCTTAAAAAGTCAGCACCGCAGGTCGATATTTCTGCCTTGACCTATGATTACTCTAAATCTGTTTTTGAAAACAATCCGCACATCGACAAAATACACGGGTTATCAAAAAGTCCTTCTACCAGTGAGGAGAATGAACTGGTTCAGCGATTGAATCAGGAAAATTTTGATTTGGTTATCAATACACACAGTGGTGGATTATCGACGCGTATTTTGGGGAAGTTGAACGCGCCTCACAAACTCAACAATCATTACATTGGCCGTAATAAAAATTACAACGTGCTTGTTCCACAGTTCGAGCATTATCGTTCGTCAGCCCAACGCGATTTGGATTGTTTGCGTGCCTTGGGTATCGAGATAGAATCCTGTCACCCTGAAATATTTCTGACAGAGGATGAAATCGACTGGGCCAGACGAGAATTGACCCGTCGCGGGTTTGATTTGAAAAAGAAGCTGGTTGTGATCCACCCAACTGCCGCGGTAGATATCCGCGCATGGGGAATGGAGAAGTTTGCGGAATTGATAAAAAAGCTGGAAGGGCAGGAAGACATTCAAGTCGCAGTCATCTGTTCGCCCGCCGAGTTTCCCAAGGCGAGCGTTTTGCTAGAGCATTCCCCAAAATTACAGATCATTCATGAAACGACCGTCCGGCAGATGATGGCCCTTGTCCATTTCGCAAACCTTGTGGTGGATAACGATTCTTCGCCAAGTCACATTTCAGCGGCTTTTGGCATACCGTCCATTGTTTTATTCAGCCAGGCAGTGCGAGAGATTTTTCGACCCTACGATGAAAAAGTCGACAAACAATATGTTTTTTACAAAGACGTTGATTGTAGGGAGTGTGGTTTGACATTTTGTGCCGATCGCATTTGCATGGATTTTGATCCCGAAGAAGTTTTTCAAAAATGTCTGAAAATGTTAGAATAGTGCTTCCTTGAATTGAACGACCCTTTTCAGTCCAACCTCATCTTGACCAACTCCCTTTTTGGCCTTTAAGTTTTATGATAAATCTGTGGAACCGCATTTTTGGACCCAACATTTGCCCAGAGAATCCGCGTTCGATATTCATTGGTTTGATCGGTGGTGTCGGCGACCTTGTGCTTGCCGCGCCTTCGGTTGTGGCCCTCAAGGAGAAATATCCCTCTGCGAAGATTCACTTTGGAGTCGGTGATGGTATTTTTTATGATGCCATTCGTGGCCATCCTTCTGTAGATTCCTTTGAGACCGGGTTGTCATACAATGTTTGGAAACCGCGCCAGCGAAAAAAAATTGAGAGACAAAAGTTGAAAGACCACGACTGGGTTCTCTTATTGGACAACCCCGATCGGGATTGGTGGAAGGCTGGCAAGCACCTCATGGAAATTTACGAGGAAAAATGCGGCGTGACCTTGACCCGACGCCGTCCTCTTATTTCGCTTGATCCTGAGGACAGCGTGGCGGCCGAAAAATTTTTGCAGGAACAAGGTGTAAAGGAAGATGATTTTCTCATAGTCCTTTCGCCGGAAGCACGATCAAAAAAGGACATGAAGGAATGGCCTGCGGATCGTTTCAATGCTTTGATTAAAAAAATACGCGCGTTTCGTGATGTTAAAATCGTGAATTTTGCATCCAAAGACAATCCACATACATTCAATGATACAATTGATGCAGGTGGTTTTCCTCTGAGACCTTCTGCAGATATCATTCGAAGAGCTGATTTATATATTGGTCTCGACAATGGTTTGACGCATATTGCGGCAGGTTTTGATGTTAAAATGGTTGCCATTCATATTGGCTATCCAGTTGTGTGCTGTGGCCCATTATCCCCTTTCGCAGAGGTGGTTTCTGGTGAACCGTTTGCTTCACCCGAGAATATTTCTGTTGAAGAAGTTTTTGAAAAAGTCCAAGGATATTTGTAATCCATGTTAGATATTCGTCGAAGAATCAATCGTTTAAAAATAAAATTTGCCTACCGCATGGGCATTTCAAAATTGTCGTCCATGCCCAAGATGTTGGCTCTTGATCCAACAAATCATTGCAACTTAAAATGTCCTCTTTGCCCAACGGGACTGGGTGACACTTCTGTAGACCGCGGAACCATGCGATTGGATCAGTTCAAGCTGGTGGTCGATAAAATGTCCAAATGGTTGCAGTCGGTCAACCTCTACAGCTGGGGCGAACCTTTGCTGAACAAGTCTCTTCCCGAGATGGCGGCCTACACTGCGAATGAAAACAAAATACGCACGATCACCAGTTCTCATTTGAACAATGTGACCGACGAACAAGCCGTTGCTCTGGCAGGGTCGGGGCTAGACAAGCTCATCGTTTCAGTAGATGGGGCGACTCAGGAAGTTTACGAAAAATATCGGGTGGGTGGAGACATCGATGCGGTGTTTGACAATATGCGAAAAATTGTGGCCGAGGTCAAAAGACAAGGCACCTCCCTGCGTCTGGTTTGGAATTTTCTGGTGATGAAACAAAATGAACATCAAATGGACCTTGCCCGGAAAATGGCCGAAGAAATAGGCGTTGATATCACTTTCAGCGTCATGCGGACTAATTTAAAAGACGATATTCTGGGAAAGACGGCAGACAACATTGAGAAGGACGCAGATTGGATTCCTCAAACACCGGAATACAATCCCTACGATCTAGAAAAGAAGACTCAGAAAAATCCGATCACTTTTTGCAAGCGACCATGGATGGAAACCTTCGTCAACTGGAACGGTGATGTATTTCCCTGCGGCTGTGTGGTGACAGAAGAAAAATATCGGATGGGGAACGTGTTGGAGCAAGAGTTTGACGATATCTGGAACGGACCCAAATACATCTCTGCCCGCAAGGAACTATTGGGGCAGGAGAACGACGTAGAGACCATTTGTCATATCTGTAAAGCCAACGGGTACTACACTCCTTAAAGCACATCGAATAACGATAATACTCCATGAAAAGAATTCTGGTTGTTTGCACCACCGGAATGGGTGATGCCCTTTGGGGAACCCCCGCCATTCGAGCCTTGAAAAAGGCGCATCCCGAAGTCGAGATCGATCTTCTCGTTCAGTCTTCCTGGAAGACCCTGTTCGATGGCAATCCTCATATCCAGAATATTTATGCATACGAATCCCGTTGGTCGAGCCAGCTTGTTCTTGCTCTTCGCCTCCTGGGCCGCGTTTATGATTGTGGATTGCTGTTTCACGTCAATAAAGATTTCCGGCGAATGATTCCTTTTTTGAGATGCCCTGAATTTTGGGCGCATCAGGAATTCCCGTGGATTGAATCTGAAAAAACTCTCCGCTTCACAGGCACCGCACACGGCATCTATCGTCGTTTGGAATTGCTCAAAAAAATAGGCGTTCCTGCTGATGGAAGTGGGATGGAAATTTTTCTAAACGAAGAAGATAGACGGTCAGCACAGGATTTTCTAAGCCAGAAAGGAATCGGAGACGAGCCTTTTGTTTATGTCAACATGGGAGCGTCTTTATCGCATAAGCGTTGGCCATCGGAACGATTCGCCGATTTGACTCGGAGAATACTGAAGGAAAGCCAGAATGCCGTTGTCCTTGGTGGAGGGCCTGCCGAAGGAAAAATTATAGAAGAAGTTTCAGCTCAATTCCCGGAACGAGTCTGTGCGGTGTATGACCGTTCTCTTCGTGCAAACTCTGCGCTCATTGACAGGGCGAGCCTCATGGTGACTACGGATACTGGTCCCATGCACATCGGGCTGGCACTGAAAACTCCAATGGTTGCGCTGTTTGGTCCGACTCGCCCTGCTGAGTCCGGTCCCTTTGAAATCGACCCTTCACTTTGCTCAGTCCTAAGTTCTACGCAAGATGGCGTGCCGCTCTGCGATACTCGACCGCCTGATATGAACTACTTCGACCCTATCAGCGTCGAAGACGTTTGGGCGACTGTCGCAAGTTTCATCTGCAAAAAATAGTCGTGTTTTATTTTGCAATATCAGCGATTATTTTTTGTCGCCTGATATAAGGATTTTCGGGAGAGGCCAAGGCACCCGCATTTAGCACCGCTGTTGCAAGAGCTTGTGCCACTTTCTTTTGTCCGGTAACCGTGAGATGGGCTTTGTCGAAAAAGTTGATATCGGCACCGCTTTCAGCTTTGAATAGAGTGGATAAATCGGCAAACTGCGCATTGTTGTTTTGGGACACACTCGCAAACAATGCGCGAATTTTGGGATAATAATCCCACATTTTTTTTATCTTATCGTTTTCGATCTTGCTGTCATTTTCGAATCCGCTCAAAGGTTGCAAAGCTAAAATAACCTGTCGTTCCGGTCCTGCGCCCAGCTTGCAGATCGCTTCCAGATTGTGGTATTGAAAATCGAGTGCAAATTCCGGATTTTTATCTTGCTCTATCCCGCTCCACAATCCCCAGGCAAGGTTCCCACCTTTAGACTCATAGCCCAGATGGTACAGATCGGCGTAACCTTCCATAGCGATGATGACATCGGGTTCCAATTGCCAGCCTATAGCACTCAAACTAAACAGATCCATGTAGCTATTGAAGCCACCTTGCGCGAGATTAAAAACTTCGTATTTTTCTTCCCTCAAAATTTCATTCATGAACCCGGAAATTGTTTTTTGATTGTCGGTCGAGCCGTAACCAAAGGCGACGGAGCCACCTAGAAGAAGGACGTTGCGAATACCGTTTTTTTTGTTGCTACGCGCTTTTTCTGCCATTTCACGCAAGCTAAGTGAGGAACGCATACCGAAATCATTGGTGCGAACGAATTGGCCGGAAACGTTGGGTGTGAAAGATTTGTAGGACACCCAGTTGCCAAGATTCCGCTTGTGTTTCATCGTGATGATTTGTTCCATTTCCTTAATATAAGCCTCGCGGTCGAGGTTTTTGAAATGGGGATCGCGATCAACTTTTTCGCGAAGTTCGGCGCGATGATCTTGCATGATTTTTTTCTTATTCAGCCATTGTCCAGGACCTGCCGTGCCAGAAAATTTATCGACAGCGTAAGCGATCACCGCATAGGCGATAACTACACTGAGGACGATGGTGACATTGACTATCTTGCTTCCCTGTTCGGGTTTAGAATCCGGCATAGATGAATTCCCCTGCGGATTGATGAATCATGGATGCGATCAGAGTCAGTTTGATCAAAATCCAACTGAGTATCCCCGTCGTTTGCCAAATGGAAAGCGGCGTTTTTAGTTTGATGTAAAAGAAACGTTCTTCGTTCATTAAAAAATCTCCTCAGCGACAAACCGGACACTGGCGATCAGCACAGCGTTGGCATAAATGGGGCCTATCCAGGGCAGGGTGTTTTGGACCCAGGGCGATCGACTCCAGCCTTTGCGCATAGCGAATGTCTGTATGTGTTTTTCGATTGTCATGAGCAGTCCCATGGCGACGCCCCATAGCACCCAAGTCAAGCTGATGCGATGCCACAAGCCCACAAAGCCAAAGGACACGACCATGGTGGCGAGGCTGACCCAACCGGCATTTTTAATTCCCACCGCACGCACGAGATTCAATTGGATGGGAGTGAATAAATTTCTTCGGACAAATTGTCCCATGGACATATGCCAGCGGGTCCAGAAGTCGGTGACAGATACGGCCAAAAAGGGTGCCGAAAAATTTTCAGGGGTGGGCACGCGATACAACAGACCAAGCCCCCGAGCGACTCTGGAATATCCAGCGAAGTCGAAAAAAATATAAACAGCTAGAATAGCCGAATCGCTCCACCCTGAAACGATCATCTCGCTATTTGATCCATAAAAGTAAATTCTCAAGCTCTCGGCCACAACAAATTTGTAGAACAAACCTGTGGTTATCGCGTTTAAAATCAGGAGAACCCGATCGAGCATGGGTTCATTTTCTGAGGTCGTCTGGTCCATTGCCAAATGTTCTTCGTAGGCATTGACTGGGCCGGAGAGGAGCATATGAAAGGGCAACAGATAGCCGAATAAGGAAAGCGGGTTCATCAAGGGGCAATTTTTCCAGAATACGCAATGCAGAGCATCGGCGCATCTGACAAAAATATAAGAAAATGAAAGCCCTGCCAGAAAAGTGAGAAACAGGTCGGCGCGCATCCAGGGAGCGATTGCCTGGATAGTTTTGATCCAGTCCGAACCTTGCAAGTTCATTTTGTGAAATAGAAACAGAACCGTCACGATGGTGAGAATTGAAAATCCAGCAAGAGACCTGTTTCGATTTTGCGGGTTGCAATATTTCAGAGTGAACGAGATCGTTGCCCAGAACAGGGCGACTGCGAGCAAGGCGGCCAGAGCGATTTTCCATCCCAACAAAACGTTTAGGGCGAATAGATTGATGAATCCAAAGCGAAGACTGGCTTTGTGCGAGGTCTCAATGGAAAGCAGGATGTAGACGACAACGGCGACGATCCAAAACGCGGGATTGATGAAAAAAGTCACTGGCGGTATGGAGGGTTTTTGCGCGGACAGACCGAAAGGCTAGGCGGTCAGTTTTCCCGCAAGCAGGGATTTTAAATTGCCGACGTTTTGCAATTTGCCGACTTCATCGTTTGAGAAACGCACACCAAATTCTTCTTCGATGTTGATGATGAGATTGACATGATTGAATGAGTCCCATCCAGGAACATCTTTGGCTGTCAAGTCATCGCTCAGTTCCAGGTCGGGAGCATTGAATAGAACATGGAATATCCCGGTCAATTTTTCTAGAGAGTCGTTGTCTAGTGAAGCGTCAGTCATAGTTTTTTTATTTCCACAAAATGTTTAGGTGGTTTTTGATTCTTATTTTTCCAAATCCATATTTGGCGACTCGTTTCCGTGTCGGTCGTATCTAGCTCAAAGCCCAAGTTGGGAAAGAGAGAGCGAACCAATCCGTTTTTTTCGGTTGGAATATATTCTCCTATCACAGGCTTCCCTTCGGCATTTTCCAGAATGAAGGAAAATACGGCCTGCTCGACACTGCGGTTGAGAACTCGGCAACTCATCAACCAGCTCTCTATATTAAGGGCGTTTTCTTTCGCTTGCAATGCGATGACAGAAATAATTCCCTGCGACCCGAAAGAATCTTCATAGGAGACGGCATAAACAGAGCCGTTTTGGTTGATGAAATCATTCAACTCGTCTTCGCGATGACGCCGTGTGGTCAGATTAAACTGATTGGTTTTTTGAAACAACTGGATCACGCGGTCCATATTATTTTCAGCAAGCTGCGCGAATGTTAATTTGACTTCAATGGCTTGCAAAAATTCGTCGATATTGGCAAAGGAAGATTTGAATTCCCTTTGCTCTTTGAGGACCGCGGCGTGCGCACCTCTTTGCAAATCCTCCTCGGAAAGCGATAGCGTGTTGAAGAGCCGCGACTGTGCGATCCTGTCAAGCGTTCCCTGAGGGTCAGGACCGGCCCAGAGGACATCAATGTATGGATGAACGGATAAGACCTGCGCTATTTCGTACAGGCTATCGTCCATGAAGATCATGAATTCGGGCCCGAAACCAATTTCTTTTGAAATGCGTCCAACCGCGTCACTTTTGGGAGTCCAGCCGACTTGCAGGGATGCAAAGTCAGAAAGATTGAGGGGAAGATTCTGATTCTCATCAAAGATTTTTTGAACTTCAGGATCATTTCTGCTGACTCCCGCAAGCAGAACGCCGAGAGAGGTCAACGATTTGATATATTCCTGAATCAAAAAATATCCAAGTGCGTCGGGGGAGTCTTGTCCACAAAGAACGCCGTGGCTTCCCAGTTCGGCGACTTCGCCGCCCCATAAGGTGTTGTCCCAGTCGGAGACAAATGCGCGATGTGTTCGTCCGCAAATATGAGCGAGCCCACCTGCGAGTTCGCGCGCTACGGCTAAAGTGCCGGGCATTTCATAAGCCATTCGTGCGCGTAGGTAATTCGTACGCCCGAGGGCGGCACTTCCTCCCGCATTGAAAAGAGCACCTGCGAGATCAACAATCCGGAGACTTCGGGATGTCAATGAGGTGAGCCATTCATTCCACCTTGAAACGGTTTGATTCCACCCCGCTAAACCGTCCTTGGCGATGATGCCACCCGCCATAGGCCAAGCGGAAGGCGGAAGATTGCCAATCAATAAATCTGCATTGCTGTGCGTTTCCAGAGCTTGAATCAAACCGCTCAAACTTTCCTGCCCGCGTTGCAAATCTTCTGTTTTGCATAAGGCAGAGTTTCCGGCATATCGTTTCAGCCAGCGTTCAGAGAAAAAGAGGATAACGATATCGGGTTGGCTTGCGTATAAAGGCGAATTGGGGTCTAGGATCGTTTGCTCAACGGAGTCGTAACCGGGCAGATGGGTTTCCAACTGAACACCTTGGGCACTTGCAAAGAGAGAAATCATCGGTCCAAAATGGTCGGCTGTGAAATCGGCGACGATGGCGACTTTTTTCTGAATTGCGTTTGGCTTCAACGCGGGTTTGCCCCAGGCAGACCAAATATTGAGCAGTCTTTGGTAGGTGAGAAAGGTGTGTCCGGGTCGTAAGATCGCGAGGCGTAGCATCGCAAGTGTTTCAGGTGAAGGGGGTTCCTTGCCAACGCTTTCAAGAAGTGCCAGAGCTTTACTGAACTGACCTGTGAATAGTTCTCGTAAGAAATCGTTTAACATTATTTTACCAAATGTCATTCACGCGCTTTTGTAAAACCAGAGCGAGTGAACGAGGAAGAAATTTCTGCGATCTAGGATGCGATGGCGGCGCGGCAGAGAGCATGGAAAGAGTGCGAAAACCTGCCTTTTCTGCCATGTCAACGATTTCGGACTCTTTTCTGAACTCGGCAATGTGATCGACTTCCGCCGCTGTTAAGGCCGCGGTTACAAAGGCGAAGGCACCGGGTTCCAGATTTTGGGATAGATTTTCCAGTAGTTGTTGGGGGTGCTCAAGATGTTCCAGCAGGAAACAGGAGATGCCCGCCTGACAGGGTTGCGGACTGCGGAATTTCAATGCGTCGGATTCCAGGAAATCGACTCGCCCTTCGCTTCCCGTTTTCGGTGCCATTTGTTTTGCAAGCTCTACAGAGCGACTGCTGATATCGATGCCGGTAGAAGACCAGTCTGGCAGAGTGTGCAGGGTCAAAAAACTCCAGACTCCAGAGCCAGAGCCGAGATCGAGCAAGCGTCCCGGGCGGGGCATCAACCGAGGTAAAAATTCGCGTTGGAAAAATTCGTGAATTTCCAGATGGTGTTCCCATGCAAAGGTTGTAACGTAGACGCCCCAATGGTAACGATTCATAACTTCGGGATCGGCGTAAACGCTGGAGTACACCTCGTCGTATGATTTATTGCGATAATGTCCGCGCCGTTCGTATTCCATTTGCGAGCGGTTGACATCCATCAGAAAATGCATGTAGCCTTCAGCGAGAATCTTTTCCCATCCCTCTCCCAGGTGATCGACAGCCCAGTCCAATAAGCGTTCACTTAGGGTATCGAAAGAAGTTTGATAATGCGTGCGAGTTCTTTCGATGGCAGGAAAATAGACCTGACAGTGTTCGCTAAAATATTCAATAAATCGATCAGTATTGTTCAAGGTTGTTGCCTGTGGCACATATTGGAGGGTTTTCAAACCGGGGGTTATTTTATTACAATCGTCGACTCAAGTCATTGTAAAATTTCAGGAGCTATTTGGGGCAAGTCCTGAGGGAGAAATCCTCCCTCAAATACTCATATCCATGGAGAAACCATTTTCCAGTAGAGTCGATAGAGAGGATTGAGCAAGCGGTCGAGGATGAAGCTTTGTACGCCGCTGACAGCAAGATCGGCTTGATAGAGACGGATGATTTCACAGTCTGGAACTTTCCTGCTCGATTGAACCTTTCTGCGTTTGACGAGAATTTGTGGGAGTTGGTCGAATAGATCGCGATAACTTTTCAGCTTGAGAAGAAACCAGCCGTTGAGCAGGGAATGCGCCCATTGAGCCGCTTCGGTCATTAGGAGAGCCGGTGATAAAAGTATCAAGGTCTTTAGCTCAAGATTTTTCAATAGAAGGTACAATCGATTTTTTTCGGAGTGATAATACTTCATCGTGCCTTTGTTGAAATGGTAACGGTGATAAAAAATCGCTGAAGGGCAAGTTGCCAAATGCCAGCCTGAAAGCCGGCCGCGCCAGGACAAATCATGATCTTCGTGATAAAGAAACAGTCCTTCATCAAAGCCGCCGATATCTTCATACATTCCACGAGAGATCAGGGCAATGCCCGCGCAGGCCGTTTCGGAAGGTTCCAGATGCGTCCTGTCGGGTTGGTCAACAAGATGTGGGCAGGCAATGCCGGTGTAATGGATGTTGACACCGTAGGAATTGATGATTTCTGGTTTCTGCGAGTACAGTATTTTTGGGACGGTCCCGCCGAGCCCCGGACTGTCTTCCAATTGCTTCATCAGCGCACTCAAACTTTCTGGTGCGAATTCCAGGTCGTTGTTCAGGAAGATAAGAAAATCGCCGCTGGCACGTTCAAATCCACGATTGACGGCCGTGCCGAATCCGAGATTGGCATTGTTCTCCAATAGGAGAACGTCCGGGAATTCCTCCCGCGTCATTTCTTGCGAACCGTCGGTGGAACCATTGTCGCTGACGATGATTTCCAAATTGGGGTGATCTTGTTTTTGGAGTGATGTCAGACAGCGTTTGAGTGTTTCTTTATCGTTCCAATTGACAACAATCGAGGAAATTTTCTTTATCGGCGGCATAGTTGAGGGCTAAAAGCGTCAGGCGTTTTCCCTGAAAATTTTGAGAAGTTGGTCGCAATTGGAGTCCCAATCGAGTTGTTCGATTTTTTTCTTTCCGTTTTCAGCAAGGCGTTTTCTAAGAATTTCATCATCCAGCAAAGTCCGCAAATTTTTAGACAGGCTTTCTGGATCTTTAGGAGGGGATACCAAAGCGGTTTCGTTATGGATAGCGTAATCCCAACTGCCTCCCGTGTCAGTGGTGACAAGCGCAGTTCCACAGGCCATGGCCTCCATGGGAGGCATGCCGAGCCCCTCATGCCAGCTTGGGCAAAGGTAGATGTCGGCCGAAGCATAGAGGTTGCGCAAGCTGGATTGCGTGGGACGATAGTGGTATTCGAACTCAAAACCAGCGTCACGGAAAAGCGGGGCAGGGTCTTGCAATTTCTCCCCGAATACAACCAACTGAGCATTTTTGTTTTGTAATTGGGTTTGCCGGAATGCTGTGATGCCATCGGGAAACCCCTTCCAGTCATAATCGTGATGAAGCATCAAAACGCGAGGCACAGCGTTGTTGCGACTTGTTTCGCCTTGAAAGACTTCTCTGTTGACAGGGGTGACGAGCACGTCGGCTGATTGCTCGTAATGGTTTTTCATTTCCTCCTTCAGCCAGGTGGAAATGACAATTTTTTTGAAAGGCAGACGATAGGTTTGTGCCGCCTGTTTTTTGCTACGACCCCAAAGGCTTTCGTGATGTTGAACGAAATAGAATTTTTGCCCCTTTGCAGGTGATATATCTTTAGCGAATTCGGCAGTTTGCCAGGCAGTGGCGATGAAGATGTCTGCGTCAGGAATCCATTTTTCGGATTTACGTGGCAGAATTTCGATTGGGATTTTATTTGCCAGCCAGTCCACTTTTCCGGCAGGTTCCACCGTTGGGCCATCAAAAAAAGTGCGTATTTTTTTCAAGGGGCGGGTCCACTTAACACGTGGTGGCATGACAAGCCAACGGACCTCGCAGTCTTTTTCCAACAGACGATTGGCGTATTCAAAAAGAGCGCGATTGCCGCCGCTGATTCTGGCGTATTGATTGACCATGAAGGTGATTTTCATGTAAGCGATTGACTGGTTTTGGGTGAAGAGAGGATTCGTTTTATTTGAGACTTTTGAACTTGCGAAGATACTTCCCGATTTTTATTTTGAAAGAATTTTCTTTCGGTTCATTAGGACGGTCTTTGAAAAGGGTGGAATGATTGTGTCCCACTTCATCTTCCGGGCGACCATCGGTGTAATAATACAGGGCCAGAGATTTCCTGCTCATGTCGGGAGGGCAATTGAGCGGATCGGGGTGACCGTGGTATGACGTGTCGGTTGTGGTGAATACGACAGCGCGATTGAACAAGGGCAAGTGTCGTTTAACGCACTGGCTCATGTTGTCGTTCCATAACTCGATATGACCACCGTATTCTTCTTTCCAGTTTTTATTCAGGTAAATGAGAAGATTGAGTCGTCGGTCGAGATTGAGGCTTTCGTGTTTGTTGAAATCCGCATGAATGCCTAGCTTCCCCCCCCTGTAAATGTTGTGGAGTCCGCCACCTCGGAACCCAGGGTCTGCCACCAGATTCTCAATGCCCGTCATTTCTTCGAGAAACTTTAAGAACTCGGTAGAGTTCAGTGCCCTCAAAAGCTTGCGCGTGAGCGGTCCCATGAACGCTTCGTTTTCATTGGCCTGCTTTTTTTGATTCTGGTCGTAATAATTTTTCCAGCGAATATCACTTTCTCCCGGAAACTCTTTCAGAACCGCTTCCGCAATTTCCAAGTCTAGAAAATTTTCCATAGCGATATGCGGGAAGGGTTGTGCGCTGGCGTATTCCGTTTTAAGGGATGGGAGGAGGCGATTGAGCTTGTCTAAAGGAATCAAGGTTTGTTCGGCATTCATGGTCAAGACGGTTTTCTAGGAGGCTCTTTAAATTCAGTTCTTATTATGAACCTAAAGAGGGTGCCGAATCAAAAAAAATGAGGAGAATCGGGTGATGGTTATTTGAGAATTTCCTGATAATAGGTGTCCGGGTCCTCTGGATTGAAGGTTTCACTGGAATAGACGATGAGTGCCATGTCTTTATCCCCTACATTTTTTATGGCATGGACCACGTTGGGCGTTATTTTTACCGTGTATAAATGATCCTCGCCCATGAGGAGTTCTTTTTCCTCGCCGCTTTCAAGGTCTTTGAGGAGGAGCTTGGCGCGTCCGCTGGGCACGCAAAACCATTCCAGCTTTCTTTTATGATAATGATTGCCGCGTACCTTTCCGGGATATGCGACAGAAACGTGAATTTGACCAAATTCGGCAGGTGATGTCATGTCGTTGGCACCGAGGGCTTCGATCAACCAGCCACGCTCGTCAGATTTTTTATCCAGCTCTTTAATGCGAATGTCTTTCATAGAGAGGGTCTCTTTTTGAACCATTGCAGGGTTAAAGGAATGCCTTCTTTAATGGAGGTTTGAGGTTTCCATTTAAAATGATGGCGAAAACGGCGAGAGTCGCAACAATAGGATGGGTCTCCCGTTGACGCAGATAGACGGTGCTGGAAATCTGCACCCGATACTTGTTGGCTTATTTGTTTCGCGATTTGATTTAATGTTGTGATTTTGCCACTGGAAATATTATAAAGTCCCTGCGTTTCCTTGAGTGGGGAAATCCCGACATTTACTAAAGCGTTTATGACATCATCTATGAATAAAAAGTCCCTGCCGTTTTCCCCGTCGCCGTTTAAAGTCAGCGTTCCCCCCCGCTGGGCCTGATAGCAAAAGGTCGCTATCACAGAATTGTATCCCGGTTTACACGCCGGCCCGTAGACATTGCTACAGCGCAGAATGGTGTGTGGGATGTTGGAGAGAATCAATAGCTCTTCAGCGGTTTTTTTGGCGATACCGTAAATGCTTTGTGGTTTGACAGGATCAGTTTCACAGATCGGTGAGATTATTCCCTGTAATTGATAAACCTGAGACGAAGACATGAAAATGATATGCGGTGGTTTGGCGTTCAATGACTCGATCGCCTGAACCAAATTTTGCATGGTCAGGATATTTCCGCGAAGGATCTCCGCAGGCCTACCCCGATTGACACCGCCCAAGTGGTAGATGACATCCAGGTTTTTCACAAAGGGTTTTAATTCGCTGACACTGGGAACATTGCCTTTACGCTTGAAAGCCTTGACTCGATGTGTGCTGGTGCGTCGCAATGCTTGCCGTAAATGACCGCCAATGAATCCCCCACTGCCGGTCAACCCGACGCGACGGAGCATTGGACTTTCAGGCTTGTCTGTTTTTTGCGAATTAACTGATATACTCATAGAATATTTGACGGCATTTAAAAGGCATTGCTTGAGTAAAGGTTCCCGATTTGATGATGATTGCCAAATTTCTCTTTCATATTCTCATAACTTTGGTTCTAGCGTATCCGGTTTTTGCAGATATTAAAAAACCAGACTTCCGCGAAGTACAGCCGGGTTACAACTACCAGTTCCCCAGAGATCATGCTTCGCATGACGATTTTCGGGTCGAATGGTGGTATTACACCGGGAATTTGCAAGAGCTAGAGTCAAAAAAAGAGTTTGGTTATCAGCTCACTTTTTTCAGGGTGGCACTGGACCCGAAAGGGAAAATTGAGAACCTCTCTCGTTGGGCGGCAGATCAGGTTTATTTTTCACATTTGACAGTTTCTGATCTGGAGGAGAATAAATTTTACTTTTTTGAGCGAATCAATCGCAAAGGGCTGGGGCTTGCAGGGGCAGATTCGGAAAAACTTCATGTCTGGAACGAAGACTGGTCGCTGATAGGGGAGGGCGAAAGACAAAAGCTGAAAGCCTTTCAGGATGACACCGGTCTGGAATTGCAGTTGAAACCTTCCAAGCCGATGGTCATGCATGGCAAGGACGGCATCAGCCGAAAGGGAGAAAAAGAAGGCAATGCTTCGCATTATTATTCCTTCACACGAATGGAAACCGAAGGGAACCTGAAGGTTCGCGGCCAGACATTTAAAGTGAAGGGAACGAGCTGGATGGATCGCGAATTTTCCAGCAATCAATTGAATCCCGGTCTGGAAGGCTGGGACTGGTTCTCCTTCAAATTTAATAACGGGACCGAGTTGATGCTCTATCAATTGCGCAAGAAAGGGGGCGGTGTCGATCCTTTTTCCAGTGGCACTTTTGTTGATGAAGAGGGAAGGGCAGAGCATCTGAAATTGTCCGAATTCAAAATAGAGACGACGCAGAGCTGGACCAGTGAAACGACCGAAATCACTTATCCCGCAGGCTGGAAGATCGAGCTTCCCGGACGAAAAATCAACTTGAATATACAGCCCGATATGAACGATCAGGAATTGTTACGCCTGCGCTCGATCAATGCCTCCTATTGGGAAGGAAGTGTCTCGGTCGAGGGAACCGTTGCAGGCGAAACCATCAAAGGCAAAGGCTATGTTGAGCTGGTGGGTTACGGCAAAGCAATGGAGGAAAAATAGGCGTTTCTAACTTGATGGTCTACTGTTTGTCAGAGGGTGGGCGTAGAAAATCTTTGAGGATGAAAATCGCCAGATAAACTCCCCAGACACATCCTACTATGATGAGGCTGGAGGTCAGGGTTCCTTCCAAGGTTCCGATCATGATCCAGAATATGGAACCGATGCATAAAAAAATTGTGATGAGTGTTTGCACGTTATTTATCGCATTCCGTCCAGTCTGTTCATTTTTATAGATAAATTATACTCGCATTATACAACGGTCTTGCTGTCCTTAAAAATTATCCCTGCAATGGGGTATGGTAAAATTGGCGATAATGATGAGAACAAGATAGTATCGCTCGATTAGAATAAGAGCGTGTTGAATAAACAAACTTCGAATCCTCATTTCTTTCCCACCCGCACGACTTTAAATGAACGCGTCATCAAAAAAAACAACAGAGAAGCCGAGGGGACCTTTTGCTGAGGTTGTATTCAATCTGCCTTTGGATGGACCTTTCAGTTATTCCGTTCCCGATCATTTGAAGGATCGTCTGGAAATCGGTTCGCGCGTTTTTGCGCCTTTTGGTCCGCGTCGCCTGACAGGTTATATAGTGGGTTGGGCTGAAACCTGTGACCCTGCGTTCACTATCAAATCTCTGGAGGATGCTTTCGACGAGCCGCCGGTCCTTTCTGAAGAAACACTTTCGTTCACGCGATGGATGGCGGAATACTATCAATGCTCCTGGGGCGAAGCCATTGCTTCGGCTCTGCCTTCGGGCCTGAATGAACGTGGCGAGGAGTTGTATTCTCTCACCGAAAAGGGTGAGCGTCTTTTAGATGCAGGGGAAGTCAAAGGGCCGACTTTGAGTTTGTTTGAGCTGTTGCGTGAAAAAAAATCATTGTCGCGCAAGCAATTGCAAACTGCATTGAAGCGGAAGTTCAATGGGGTTCTGCTCGCGAAACTGAAATATGAGGAAAGCCTGCAATCTTCACTGAAAATCACACGCAACGCTGTTGATGTACGCACCGAAACTTTTGTGCGTTTGAGGAAAGAAACGGTGGGAGAAGAAGAGATGCTGGCTTTGCTTGCAAGAAGTCCGCGCCAACAGGCTTTGTATCGTCTTTTAATGGAAGGTGAGATTTCTATTACGGATTTGAAATTGCGCGAGCCGCGTTACTCTTCAGCACTCGGTCAGTTGAAGACCAAGGGTTTGATCGAAACGCGCAGTGCCCGTGTGCGCCGGCAATCGCCTTGGGATTATGATGCGGGTGAGCTGAAACCAGAGACGCCGCCGGAACTGACTGCGGAGCAGAAAACGGTTTGCAAATCTTTGATCGAGTCGATCGAGTCGGAAACGTTTCAGACTTTCCTGTTGTTTGGTGTGACCGGGAGTGGGAAAACCGAAGTTTATTTGCGTTGTATTCAACGAGCTTTGGATTTGGGGAAGTCGGCGATTTTGCTGGTGCCGGAAATTTCTCTAACGCCGCAGACGGCAGATCGTTTCCGCAAACGTTTTGGCAATCGCATCGCCGTTTTGCACAGTGGGTTGACACGCACGGAACGTTATGAAGAGTGGCGAAAAATTCTTTCCGGCGAAGTTTCCATTGCCCTGGGTGCCCGCTCGTCTATTTTTGCGCCGATGAAAAATATCGGCGTTATCATTGTCGATGAAGAACACGACTCTTCTTATAAGCAGGAGTCGGTCCCACGCTATCATGGCAGAGACGCGGCATTGATGCGCGCGCGTGAGCAAAATGCAACGGTCATACTTGGCACGGCCACCCCCTCACTCGAATCCTGGAAAAACGCACAATCGGGAAAATATCATTTGCTCAAGTTGGCTCGGAGGGTCAACGATCGTCCGCTTCCCTGGATGCAAATTGTGGACATGAATAAGGAACGCGAGGAAAGGAAAAACTTTGGCATCTTCTCCTATGCCTTGAAGAACGCTATCGGCGAACGCTTGGAACGTGCCGAGCAAGTGTTTCTGTTTCTCAATCGAAGAGGGACGGCGAATTACATCCAATGCAAAGATTGTGGATTCGCGTTTGAGTGCAAGCATTGTAGCGTGACTTTGACCTGGCACGGGGTGAGCAACACCATGCTCTGTCATTATTGCAATCAACGTTCAAGAATCCCGACAGAATGTTCCGATTGTGGCGGTGAGGCATTGCGCTTCAAAGGCTACGGCACTCAAAAATTGGAAGAGGAGACTATAAAACTGTTTCCACAGGCGCGAGTGTTTCGACTGGATCGTGACACCGCAAAAAACAAGAAGGTTTTTGAAACCATGCGAGATCGCCTGAATGCTCAGGAAATTGACATTCTCATAGGCACGCAAATGATCGCTAAAGGCCACGATTTTCCCAATGTCACTTTAGTGGGTGCCATGCTGGCGGATTTGCCTTTGAATATTCCCGACTTCCGTTCCAGTGAACGTGCCTATCAATTGCTGACACAGGCGGCGGGGCGTGCAGGGCGAGGCGAAGTGCCGGGCTGGGTGATCGCGCAAGCGAATCGTCCCGAGCATTATATTTTTGAATGCGCCCGCAATCATGATTACGAAGCTTATGCAGAAAAAGAATTGGAGATGCGGCATCAACTGCGTTATCCCCCTTTTGTGCGCGCCGTGAGTTGGGAAATCGAAAGTGATGATGAAGAGAGAGTGCAGAAATCGGCGCAGAAACTGGGCGGAATTTTTGCCAATCTCATTCCCCAATTTTCCGGTACCGACATGCTGGGGCCTGCTCCCGCAGTGATGAGCAAGATTGAAAACAGATACCGTTGGCGGTTGTTATTACGCGCCCCAAACTCCCAAACCTTGAGTGCGCTTCTGCGCACGGCTCGAAAGAGTGAGGCTTTCCAAAATTTATTGAAAACGCGTGTCAAGTTTTCAGTGGATGTGGACCCGATCAACCTGCTTTAAGACCGTCCATCGTGTCGGCAGAAGGTCAAACGCTATTTCCCGTGACCCGCTTGACCTTGTTTGGCAACTTCGGCCTCGGCTTTCGCTATAGCCTCAGCGTCACCCAGATAGTAATGGCGAATTGGACTCAAGTCGTCATTGAGTTCGTACACGAGAGGAACACCCGTCGGAATGTTCAACTCCGTAATTTCGTCTTCACTTATTCCGTCAATGTGTTTGATGAGGGCGCGCAAGCTGTTGCCGTGGGCGCAGATGAGAACACGCTTGCCTGCCTTCAACGAAGGAACAATGGACTCGTTCCAGTAAGGAAGAAAACGATCAACGGTATCACTCAAAGCTTCAGAGCGTGGAGAGTTTTCCAATCCCGCATAACGCGGTTCATTTGCAGGAAGTCGAGGGTCGCCATCTTCTAGAGCTGGGGGCTGAATGGAATAACTACGGCGCCAGATCTTGACTTGATCCTCACCATGTTTCTCAGCCGTTTCAGATTTGTCCAATCCTTGCAAAGCCCCATAGTGCCGCTCATTAAGCCGCCAGGATCGATGGACAGGCAACCACATCAAATCCATTTCATCCAGAACGATCCATAGAGTACGAATCGCACGTTTCAGTAGAGACGTGTGTGCCTCGTCGAATTCATATCCCCCTTCTTTTAATGACAATGCGGCGTTTTTTGCCTCCGCTTGACCTTGCTGAGTGAGATCGACATCCTTCCACCCTGTAAAGCGGTTTTCAAGGTTCCATTGGCTTTGACCGTGTCGAAGCAAGACCAGTTTTATCATTAGAAAAATTCCTTTTGAAATGGTGAATTTTATAATTAAAGGATCAACCGCGTTGCGCCGCTGAATATAACATAATTTGGAGAAATCTATGTTTTCCCATTTTAAAAATATTATTCTAAAGGTATCGAAAGAAGATTCGGCGCAGTTTCGACTGGAACGCTACATGAGTTTTCCGTATAAGTTTTTGATTGACGGATAGAATTTTTTTCTGATACTCTTAGAGCAAGAAATCAAAAACCTTCAAAGAGATAGAAATGTTTCCTCGTTTGTTTCTCATAATCCTGCTGGTTCTTCTGGGCGGCTTTTCTGCTGAGGCGATTGCTCACCCTGGAGCACCTCATCTGCATGAAGGCATGTCCGATATGCAGGGGACTATGAAAATGAAGAACCATAAACAATCAACGGAACATTGCAATTTGAAGGATCACTCGGGGAAGACTTTCTGCCCGCACAAAAGTCAAATGCGCAATAAAGGCACAGGGATCGCGAGAGATTGTGGCGGTTTTCCTGCGGGGCGTACTTTGATTTTTCCGAAGGGCAATTCAACTCCCCTCACTGAAGCAGAGCAAGATTTGCAAGACCTGGCTTTGAACGGTGATTCTGTTATGGCACCATCCCCGGCACTTCCTCCTTGTTATTACGGGCTTCCCGAACCCCCTCCAAGATCTTTCTAGTACATATCCATTCTCTTTATAAGATTGTTAATAGTTTGTTGAGGCATTTTGTGTTTTGGTGCCCGCTTGCGGTTTTCTTATAAAGACCCCTTTTACTAAAATAAATAATTATTAAAGCCGGAATATCTCGTTGCGATTAGAGATCATAAGGCGATAGATCGTTTGCAATGGAGTGAGTTCATGTTTAGACGTGTTGTAGCATCCTTTATACTTATCTGTTCCCTTGTTGTTCTCGTGCCCGTGAGTGCATTGGCCTACGTTGGCCTCTGTTGTGCGCATTGTGGCGGCAACATGCCGTTGAATATTCTTGGCGGCGGTGTTCCCGAAACAAATGAATTCCGTTTCAAAATCAGCCAAAGCTGGATGCGAATGAGTCCTTATAAAGACGGGACGAAAGACGTTGACCCTTCCACGCTTCTTGGCGCGAATAATGGAACAACCTTCGCGGCTGTCCCCGCTGAGATGGAAATGTTTATGACGATGGTCAGCGGAGCGTATTCCTTCACAGACGATTTCGCATTGATGGTGATGACCAGCTACATACGGAATGATATGCCTATGTTGCTCAATGGAGCCTTGGGCGGTTTCGTTATGGAATCTGAAGGCCTGGGCGACACTAAAGTTTTAGGGAAATTTCGACTATTCACTGACGATCACTTGGCACCAACGAAACAAGTTTCCGCTGTTCTTGGTGTTTCCGCACCTACCGGGCGGATCGATATCGGATTTAAAAATCATCCTGCCCCAGTGTTTCAGGGAACTATATTGCCGTACCGCATGCAGACCAGTACCGGTACCTTTGACCCCATCATGGGTTTGACATTTCAGGGCTCGGCAGATCCTTATTGGTATGGAGCCAACTTCCAATATACCGGCCGCTGGTATGACAACAGCCAAGGCTATCACCGAGGGCAAGAAGTCGCTTTGGATGTTTATGGAATGATGCAGTTTCACCCCAAAGCCCTTGGTCAGCTCCAGTTGAAAACAACCTATGAAGGAACATACAGCGACGAGCCCAATGATCAAAAGATCAAAGGTGAAGGACACGCTGGTTTCAATCCAGCAAATAACTTCATCAGTCCTCTGTTCGATCCTGATAATTATGGCGGATGGAAAGTATGGGCGTCTGGTGGTTTTCAATTCCAACCTTGGGATCTGCAGATCGTTGAGCTGATGGTTTCCTGGCCGCTTTATCTGGACTTGAACGGACCGCAATTGGCTGATGACTGGAAAATCCAGGCGACTTGGTATTGGGAAGTACCAACCAAGAAAAGCCGACGTTATACAGGGCTAAAAGCTCCTAGCGAATTGGGATTCTAAGGATGAATTTTAGAGGAACATTAGCTTTGATCGCCTTACTTGCACTGAGTGCTTGTGCAGGGGTCAACCATTTGCCCGAGGGAGATTCTCCCGGGGCACAATTGGTTCGCGAAAAATGCACGGTCTGTCATGGTCAACCACATCCCACTCGTCACACAGCACAAGAGTGGAAGCATTACTTGGGCTTGATGGAAGTGCATATGAAGACGAGGGGAATTGAGTTTTCCTCCGAAGAAAAGAAAACGGTTTTGGCATATTTGCAGCGAAACGCATCAAAGTAGGAGGTAAAATGCAACGTAATTTAATAGCATTGATCATGATTCTCAGTCTGTCTGTTTCTGCAGATGTATGGGCAAGCCACGCCCTTTTTGAAAAATTGGGAGTGGTTCCTTCACGAACGTCTAAAGAAGCACCTTCGTTTTCATTGGTAAACGTCAATGGAGAAAAGGTGACACTGGAAAAATTTCGTGGCAAGCCGATCTTACTGCATTTTTGGGCAACCTGGTGTGTTCCATGCCAGGAAGAATTACCCGCACTTCAAAAACTTTACGAACACAGTGGCGGCGAACAATTTGAAATTATAGCCGTCAACATTGACCGTGGAAATCGGGAAAAAGTGCTGGCGGATATCGCCAAATACGGACTGAAATTCACAAATCTAATGGACCCCGAGCAAACAGTTCGTAAGGAGTATTTTATCAGAGGACTGCCGACCAGTTACTTGATCGGCTCCGATGGGCGACTGCGCGGATTCATTTCGGGAGCGCGTTCCTGGGGCATCAAAGACTCCGAGAATTTATTTTCCGTAGTTGCGGCTAAAGTGAATTGACAAGATTTATGATGTCTCAAAAAAGTTTCAAGCTTGGAATCGTCTGCTTCTATTGCTTGTTGATTCTGAGTTTTAGCACCTCAGTGTATTCAGCCGAGAGCGGAGTTCTCAAAGATTTGGATCGAGCCTATTATTATCCCGAACAGGAAGGGCTTCAACGAGTCACAGCAGAGATCAAGATCGAACAGATGGACCCACGGTCGCCGAGTCAGAGCTATTTTGGTTTACCCATCGTTCGAGTTTCGTGGTCAGCTGAAGATAGAGAAGCTAGATTCTCTTTGATTGACCCTGAAGTGGTAGGTGAGACCGCCGAATACGTTTTGGATGTGGTTAAGAATTTTAAAGATATGTTGTTCCCCGCAACTCTTGAAAAACAATTGGAGAGTTATAGCGGAAAAGTAAAGGTCAATAGAGGGAAGCCGACTTATGCCCTATTCAAAGCACGAAATGAGAGATCGAATATAAGAGAATACAAATTGTGGATCGATCCGGCGAAACGCAGAATTCAGAAAATGCAAATCGTGCAAAATCAGGGTCCACCTCAAATTGATATTGAATTTGCTTACACTTCCCACAGCGGGAAATGGCGTGTCGAAGAAAGCCAGGCGCAGTTTGAATTAGATGACTTTGATTTTAAAGAGAACACTCATTTTACTTTCTCTAAAGTGAAAGACTTTTGGATCGTTAGAAAAATCATTGAGAAGTTGAGGCGTGACGGAATACTGACTCAATCGTATATTTTGACATTAGACAATATTCAGGTGAATTGAAGCTTACTGAAATGATGAATTTCGAACAAATAAACGGACGCATGGGAAGAGCCGGCGTGATGGAGATCGCATCAATACTATTGATGCTATGGCTCATCAGTCCCGCGCAATCCTTTGCTTCGGTTCATCATGAACATCACCACGCGCATAGCTCCCTGCATTCCTTCTCAGGAGGCGGCCCCTTTGCAGGGCATCGCCCAACGCAGATTTTGCCGCATTGCAAAGCCAGAGGACACAATTTACTGAACGTAGATTGTCCCCATATCAAAGCGTCGACAGAAACTAAAAGTAAAGAAATGCTCTCCTCGGAGTGCCCCATCGACAGCAAAAAACAAGCATCGTCGACGGGTTTTTCCGGTCCATTCACAGGAGAGCCAGAAGAAGCCATTGTTTTTGACTTACATTTAAAAGAATGTAGTGCCGTTCTCTCCCGAAACGACGCATTGTATTTCACCCGTGCAGGACCCCCAAATCCCCCACCAAGATAGCCTGTCTTTTCTTCATATAGAGAAACAGATTCCTCCAAGGCTGGGAGGTGGGTACGTGACAGGAAACATTAGAGCTTGTGGGTTCAAATGATAGATTTCCCGTTGATGGGTTTTCCGGGTGTAACGCTCCTTTTCCTTTATTCTGCTGCCTACAGAAAAAGGTTTTTTTTTACCCAAATCCGAGAATTCCCCTTCCTCCCAGCCTAAGAATTAACTTAGAGATACAGTTACCATTATTAGAAGAATTATCGATCCTCCAAGGCTGGGAGGTGGGTATTTAACAGGAAGCATTAGAGCTTGACGGGTTCAAATGAGAGATTTCCTGTTGATGGGTTTTCCGGGTGTAACGCTCCTTTTCCTTTATTCTGCTGCCTACAGAAAAAGGTTTTTTTTACCCAAATCCGAGAATTCCCCT
>JAJDBG010000079.1 GCA_029261475.1 Nitrospinaceae bacterium | reverse complement strand
TCATCTCAACCGGAGGGGCTGGTTATAATAATGCTATTTTGAAGAGGGTTGCAAGCCAAGTCGAACAAAGAGTTTAAGAATACGCATTCACAGCGGTGCCTCTTCCCATCCTGTAAAGAAAGAGATTGTTCTCCGCATTGATTTTATCCGGTGCCTGGCCCCGGAAACAAAAACGATAACACACAATACGTGCCGAAGGCTTGAGTTGCTCGCGCAATTGCGGCAAGAGTCGATCCATCGCTTGATGAGTCAGGTACAAATAGACAACATCAGCATCGGAGCAATCGGTCTCAAAAAAATTGCCTCGAAAAAATCTCGCGCTTTCGGACACCTTTGCTCTCCTCGCCAACCATCGAGACACCCAGACTTTGATCGGATCGATTTCAAATCCTTTCGCCTTTGCACCGTAATCCTCGACAGCGGATAATGAAACACGACCGTCTCCCGAACCCAATTCGTAAAATTTTTCACCTGCTTTCAGTTCAGAAAAATCCAGAATTTTTTTGATCGATTTTCGGCTCAAAGGATGCCAGGGCGAGCCCCAGAATGCAGGACCAATGGCCATAACAGCCACGATCAGAACCACGACTAAAACAATAATGGAAATAGTAAATAACATCGCACTGAAGTACCAGTAAACCGGGAGAGTTCAAACATTCAGAATACAGAGGAATAAAAAATCTTAAGATAACAACGATTGAGAATGATACGTCAAACACCCCCCTCCTTCAAGTGAGCAAATACACGCTATAGGAAAGTGCTGAGCCTCACATGATTTTCCTGCAAACAGGCTCAAATATTTTTCTCTTTTGGCCAGAAAGAATAAAAACAGTTTACTTATCTCACAAAATTTGATATTTCTAGAACTATGGAAATATTAAACGCAGTCACAGCCTTATCAGCTCTCGCGCAAGAACACCGTCTCGAAGTATTTCGATTATTAGTTCAAGCAGGAAAAGAAGGTGTCTCTGCCGGGAAAATTGGAGAACAACTTGAAATCCCTCTGTCCACACTGTCCTTTCATTTGAAAGAGCTGAAGCAAGCGGAGCTGATTCAATGCCAGCGGGAAGGCAGGACCTTATTCTACTCGGCCCAATATGAAAGCATGAACAACCTGTTGGCCTATCTCACAGAAAACTGTTGTCAGGGACAAGCTGATGACTGCGAAGTCCCAAGCGCATGCATTTCCGAAGGCAACAAATAATGGTCTTCTGGAAATGAAGGAGAATCGCAAATGAATGTATCCGTCGATACCACTGAGGGAAAAGTCCATCCCCCTTCGATGGATTTTTTTGAACGCTACTTGAGTGTTTGGGTTCTTCTTTGCGTTATCACAGGAGTCACCCTCGGCCATTTTCTACCGGGAGCTTTTCAGGCCATGGGGCGTGCTGAGATATTCCGTGTCAACATTCCCATGGCTGTTTTGATATGGGTCATGATCATCCCCATGCTGATGAAAGTGAACTTCAGTACCTTGCATGAAGTGAGTTCGCATTGGAAAGGTATCGGCGTCACAGTTTTTATCAACTGGGCTATCAAACCGTTTTCAATGGCTATTCTGGGTTGGATTTTTATATCCCAACTATTTTCTTCCTACCTGCCTCCCGAGCAAATCGATTCATACATCGCCGGGCTTATTATATTAGCCGCCGCTCCCTGCACCGCAATGGTTTTTGTATGGAGCAATCTTTGCAGAGGCGATCCCAATTTCACCCTCAGTCAAGTTGCCTTGAATGATGCGATCATGATTTTTGCTTTTGCACCCATTGTGGGATTGCTACTGGGCTTTTCATCTATCACCGTGCCTTGGGAAACCCTGTTCCTGTCCGTGGCCCTGTACATTCTAGTGCCTGTCATCGTCGCTCAGCTTTGGAGGAATTCGCTATTGAAAGGAAAAGGAGAGGCTCACCTGGAGAAAATTCTAAAGACTCTTCATCCCCTTTCACTTTTAGCACTTCTTGTCACTCTCGTTCTACTGTTTGGTTTTCAGGGAGAGCAGATCATTGCACAACCGATGATAATCGTACTGCTCGCCATACCTATTCTCATTCAAGTTTATTTCAATTCGGGATTGGCCTATTTGCTGAACAAATCCCTGGGCGTTTCTCATTCTGTCGCCGGACCTTCTGCCCTGATCGGAGCCAGCAATTTTTTTGAACTCGCTGTCGCAACGTCCATCAGTCTATTTGGCTTTGAATCTGGAGCGGCTTTGGCAACAGTAGTAGGGGTATTGGTTGAAGTTCCCGTCATGTTGTCTGTGGTGCGAATTGTGAACGGGACTAAAAATTGGTACAACGCCAGCTCACAACAAACTCGTTCAAAAAACCAATGACAATCCCCTCGGCAGAAATCAAGCCAAAGTAGACCCCAACCTACGTTGATTCAAATGTGCAGTTTCCAGTTTTTCCCGCCGCCAGATTTTCTTCATTCTACTTTTAAGGACAATGGCGTAGGCGGCAGGGAGCACTACCAATCCCAGTAAAGTCGCGGAGAGCATTCCACCGATCATTGGCGCAGCGATACGTTGCATGACTTGCGAACCGGTGCCTTCGCCCCATACGATGGGAGCCAAACCGATAGTGATCGTCATCATGGTCATCATGATCGGTCGCACACGGCCCACGGCACCTTCGACCACCGTTTTGAGCAAATCGGCAACATTTCTTATTTTCCCTTCCTGCAATTTTTTTTGATAAGCCTGATCGATATAAACCAAAACCAGAACCCCTATTTCTGCGGCCACTCCCGAAAGAGCAATGAAACCCACCGCAACAGCAACACTTAGATCGTAACCCAGATAATAAACAAAGCCAACGCCGCCAACGGTGGAAAGGGGAAGCGAAAATAAAATGAGCAGGCTCTCGGTTATTTTTTTGAAGTTCAAATAGAGAAGCAAAAAAATTAAAAATAAGGTCAGGGGCGCGGCAATTTTCAGCCGCTCTTTTGCCCTCTGCATATATTCATACTGTCCGCTCCAGGTCAGGCTGACTCCTGGTGGGAGCGAGACTGCTCTTTCAATGACTTTCCTTGCATTGTCGACATAGGTTCCAACATCGATACCTCGAATATCAATATAAATCCAGGCGTTCAAGCGTGCATTTTCGCTTTTGATTGCAGGCGGGCCTTTTTTTATTTCTATCGACGCAACCTGTGCCATGGGAATTTGCTCGCCACCGGGAGCCGGAATCAGCGTTCTTTGCAAAACGGAAAGATTATTCCTAAATTCGCGACTGTAACGAAGATTGATGGGATAACGTTCGAGTCCCTCAACCGTCATCGAAATATTTTTGCCACCGATCGCTGTCTGGATCACATCTTGGATATCGCCTACAGTGAGACCGAAGCGTGCCGCTTCCAGTCGATTGATGTTGAAGTCGAGATAGTTCCCCCCCGCCACGCGTTCAGCATAAACACTGGAGGTTCCCGGAATCTCCCGAACAATGCCCTCTATTTCTTTCCCCAAGGCCTGCAACTCTTCCAAGTCACTACCCGCAATTTTAATTCCAACCGGGGTTTTTATTCCTGTGGATAACATATCCAGCCGAGTTTTGATGGGCATGGTCCAGGCATTCGTCAATCCGGGAATATTGATCGCTGAGTCCAGTTCGCGCTTCAAATCCTCTATAGTCAGCCCGGGTCGCCACTGCTCCTTCGGATGCAATGAAATTATGGTTTCAAACATACTCAAAGGAGCGGAGTCGGTGGCTGTTTCGGCTCTACCTGCTTTTCCGAAGACTCTTTTGACTTCAGGAATCTTCTTGATGAGGCGATCCGTTCTTTGAAGCAGATCTCTGGCTTCTGTGATGGATATTCCCGGCAAGGTCGTTGGCATATACAAAAGATCACCCTCATCTAAAGGCGGCATGAACTCGGACCCCATGCGCTCAAGAAGCGTCCAGGCTATAAACAGAAGAACAAATGCCGAAAGAATCACCAATGTCTTCATTCTCAAAGCCAGATAAAGAATCGGCTTGTACAGAAGTGTCAACAAAAGATTGATCGGGTTTCTTTTTTCAGGAAGAATTTTACCGCGCACGAACAAGGCGATCAGAACAGGGGTCAAAGTGATAGATAAAAAAGCCGCGCTAGCCATGGCGTAGGTTTTTGTAAAAGCCAATGGAGCAAACAATCTCCCCTCTTGCGCTTCCAGAGTAAAAATGGGCAGAAAGGACACGGTGATTATCAGCAGACTAAAAAACAGGGCCGGGCCAACTTCCGAGCAAGCTTCATACACGATTTGCCAATGGTTCTTTTTTCCTTGATCGCTTTCCATGTGCTTGTGAACGTTTTCGATCATTACAATCGCGCCATCAGTCATCGCCCCGATAGCAATGGCGATACCACCCAGTGACATGATATTTGCATTCAATCCCTGAAAGTACATGACCAAAAATGCCATCAATATTCCGACGGGAATAACGCTCATAGCGACTAGGGAGGATCGAATATGAAACAAAAATACCGCGCACACCAAACCAACGACGATGAATTCTTCGATCAGCTTTTCTTTCAAATTTTCAATGGCCCGCAAAATGAGCCCAGACCGATCGTAGACAGGAATAATTTCGACCCCTTCGGGAAGCCCTGATTGTAAATCCTTCAGCTTTTGCTTGACGCCATTGATAACATCCAACGCATTTCCACCAAACCGCATGAGCACTATACCGCCAACGACCTCACCCTCACCATCCAGATCAGTCAAACCCCGCCGCATCTCTGGCCCCAGATGGACGTAGGCTACATCCTTAAGCAACAGAGGCGTCCCTTTAGCGTTGACACCAAGAGGGATGGACTCAATGTCCTCAATTGATTCGACATAGCCTCTTCCCCTTACCATGAATTCGGTTTCTGCCATTTCCAGAACACGCCCTCCTACATCGCGGTTGCTTCTTTTAACAGCGTGGACGATTGTCTCGAGAGGGATACCGTATGCAAAAAGTTTATTGGGGTCTACTTCGATTTGATATTGCTTCACATACCCGCCAACACTGGCGACCTCGGACACTCCTGGAACGGTTTGCAATTCGTATTTTAAAAACCAGTCTTGTAAAGATCGGAGCTCGGACAAGTCCAGTTCCCCTGTTTTATCGGTCAGCGCGTATTCATATACCCATCCCACACCAGTAGCATCGGGACCCAGTGTGGGCTGTACTTCTTTGGGCAAACGCCCAGAAACAAAGTTGAGTAATTCCAGCACACGGCTCCTGGCCCAATACAGATCGGTCCCGTCTTCGAAAATCACATAGACGAAAGACAGCCCAAAAAATGAATAGCCACGCACTGTTTTAGCACGTGGAACCGAAAGCATCGCCGTGGTCAAAGGGTAAGTCACCTGGTCTTCTACAATTTGCGGTGCCTGCCCGGGATAATCGGCAAAAACAATCACCTGCACATCGCTGAGATCGGGTATGGCATCGAGCGGTGTTTTTTTCAGGGCATAAATTCCAGATGCCACAATTAGTGCGGCCGATAATAAAATCAGGAATCGATTCTTTAAGGAAAACCCAATGACTTTAGAAATCATAATTATCAAACCCTTTGCGTAAGCATAACGCCCTGCCGTTTATTTAGAAGTATCTTCAATTTTCCCCAACGCTTCTTTTAAATTACTTTCCGAATCAATGAGAAAGTTGGACGAGATCACCACCCTATCCCCTTCCTTCAGACCATCAACGACCTGAATGTAACCTTCCGCCTGAACCCCTAGCATCACTTTTTCGGATGAAAATTGTCCCCTTGCATTTTGGACCACAACTCGATTTTCCAAGCCAGAGCGGATAACGGCCTCTTCTGGAACAGCCAAAGCATATTTTTCTATAGGAGATTTAATCATCACATTGGCATACATATCCGGCTTCAACTCCCAGCCGGGATTATCAAATTCCATCCGAATTTTTATGGTACGGGTTTGAGGATCAACCACTGGATTTATAAAAGTCACTTTCCCTTCAAATGACCGTTCTGGAAAATAAGAAAGCATCATCGATACGGTTTGACCCAATCGAACCCAGGGCAATTCGTATTCATAAATATCGGCCAGTGCCCATATGTTTGTAAGGTCAGCCAAGGTGTATAAATTCATTCCTGGCTTGATAAACGAACCATGATTCACATTCCTTTTTACGACAAATCCACGCCCCGGTGAATGGATATGCATGGTCTTCATGATTTTTTTATCACGCAGCAAGGCTTCGATCTGATGGGCGGGGACATCAAGCAATTCCAACTTTTTTTTCGCCGAATCCAATAACCCTTGTGTTCCCTGAACAATCTCTGGAATAGAACTATTTTTCAAAGTCTGATTGTATTTGAGCGCCAACAAAAGCTCTTCCTGCGTAGCCACCAGATCGGGACTATAAACTTCGGCCAAGACAGCATCTTTCCCCACCTCTTGACCGGTAAAATCAACGTATAATTTTTCTACCCATCCTTCATACTTTGTATGGATGTGCATGAGCATTCGTTCATCGTAGGTCAATGCCCCGACGGCGCGAATGGTCCGAGAAAGCTTTCGCCTTTGCACAACAGCCGTTTTAACACCCGTTGTTTGTCGGAACCCTTGCCCTCCTTGTAAACTCGCTTTTAAAGGTTCAACCGACTCGTCTTCATACACAGGGATCAGATCCATACCCATAGGAGATTTTCCCGGTTTGTCTGAAGTAAAACCTGGGGTCATGGGTGCTCGCCAATGTTTTATATTCCTCATTTTGGATGTTTTGGCCAGACCTCCCATGGTTGAAGTTTTCCGAGGCAGTATTTCAGAACCTTGCAAAGCCTCTATTTCACCCTTGATCTTCACGACATAAGGTTTTACCGACTCATTTGTATCTGCCCAAAGCTGAGCAAGCGTCTCGCGTGTCTTTTGCATTTTTTCTGCACTCATTAAATACCCATAAGAGAAAGCACCCACCATACAAACCAAAAGTATGATCCCCGTTGCGATAGAACTTCTTCTCCCTATTGGAAGTTTGTCCTCAGGCTCCAGCGGAAAAATGATCTCCCATTTTTCAACATCCTCCGGTAGCAAATTGGGTGACGCAGACGCAGGGGATGATGAAACCTTTGATGAGGTCGCAGACTTCCCAACAGAAGCAGGTGCATCTTTTTCATTGCCAACGAAAAGGCGAATATTTCCCCACTCGCGTAGTTTTTTTAAAATACCCTGCATTTTAGAAAATATTTTTTCCAACGCTGTACTCCAATGTCGCAATATTTTTTTCATAATTTGTCAGTTCCCGGTGGTATTTGATCTGCCATTTGAACAAGGTCGCTTCGTTATCCAACAGGGTTAAAAAATCGACTTTATCAACACTGTAACCAGCCATAGCCGATTCCAATGAATGACGCGCTTGGGGGATGATGCCCTCGCCGATCAATTCCAAAAGCTGGGTCCCTTTGGTTTCCTTGTCTGTCGCTTGCTTTATTTCCATAAAAATTTTATTTTTTAATTTTCTATACGTTTCCCGCGCATACTCTATTCGATAAAAAGTTTCCGACACTTTTTTACTCTGCTTGCTTTCATGCCACAGCGGAATGCGAACACTGAAAAAGGCTGAGACAAGGTCCGGATGCCTCGATTGCAGGGAATCTTCCCGTTGTCCGTAACTCAGGCCAATGTTGATATCGGGGTAATATTCTTTTTGGGCCAAAGCATTCCCCGCCATTGAGCGCCCAATAAGTGCCTGCGCTTCTTTCAACAAGGGGCGATGCTCTTCTGAAAGTTCTTGAAGCTGTTCAATGGAAAAATTGAATTTTGTTTTACTGATTCCGTGTGGGATATCCAAAGGTGTCTGAGGAAGGCGATTCATCAGTGAATTCATCTTTCCCTTTTCTGTTTCCTCCTGTTGTTTCAGACGCAACAACTCATCCATGATCTTGGAAAGCTCTACCTGCGCCTTGATCACATCCTGTTGCAATCCTTTGCCAACCGAGTATTTCGTTTGAGCCATTTCAACAAATTGTTGAAGAAGTTTTTTATTTTCGCGGGTTGTTTCCTGGGCCGAAATCAAAAAACACAACTCATAAAAAGATAATTTAACGTCTCGTTCTATCAACAAACGCAATTCGTCGCGATGCTCACGGGCCATCTCCACGTCTTTCTCGGCGGACAACTCTTTCAGGCTCAGTTTTCCAGGAAAGGGAAAAGTTTGAGAGACAACGACTTTTTTTTGCGTCATCGCCTCCTGATCAAACGCCAAAGAATTCGTTGGCAAGTTATACAAACCAAATTGCAGGACGGGGTCTTCCCAGGCAGATACTTGTGACGGAATCTCACTCAGGGCGTTTATATGCTGATCGGCTTCTCCTAGCAAAGGGTGATTTTGCACAGCGGTATCAATTAAGTTTTGCAGTACCTTTTCAAAAGGTTCTGCAAAAAGCCGACCGGGGAACACGACCAGTAGACAAAAAACGACAATCCATCCAGTCCAATAACGCATGACTGTCTCCATGTTTTTTATGAAAGGGTAAAATTCGCTCGCAAATACACAAAGCCTGTTCCATAAGCATTCAGCACGAACGAAGAAACAAACAAAGCGCAGGCATCTTCACGGTCTAAAAGACCGGGAAATCAAGCGAACTAAAATGTAAAACGGATTGGTTACAGACTACGCTTTAGGAGGGGGTGTGAGTAGCTGTAAAGCGGGAGGAATGTATATTGAAGATTCAAAAACACGAAAACCGTCGGAATCGATCAAAACAGAAGGCACTTCAGATGTGGAATAACTGGACACTGCACAATGCACGCATGCGGTACTGACCGCACAATCCTGCATGGCAGAATGCTCTTCTCCAGAAGCAGGACTGGAGACCAAAAGGAAACAGGTCACCACTGCCACGAGAAAGAAAACCATATATTTTTTTAGAATTGTCTTCATAAGTTTCATTACGGTAAATTTCATCCTACTCTTTAATATAGGGCCAGTTGAAATCATTTTCAATACCTGACCGAAAAAATTCTACAAAATGCGCTCAAGAAGGTAGAATGATCGCTCTGAATTTTATCAGCCCATTTATAACAAAAGGTTTTGTTATGTTAATTTTTGCGAAAGCCATCGATCAACGCCCAGAGTCGAGTCTTCTGGAAAATATATCGCCTGAGGAAAGAGAGCGTGAGGAATATTACAAGAAATTATTTCCCTACACTATTGTGCGAGCAGGTCTTGATCTCTCCTATAAAGAGTTGGACGATATTCTTGATTTTGTAGAGAACGACCATCAACCGCCAGAGGGTTCTTCCCGACAGGATTACCCTGCCGATATCGACGCCTGGTATCATTCCCGATTTCCCTGGACTGCGAATTTCCTCGATAAGGAATCGGCTCACTTTTCGCTCGTCCTTTTGGTCAAGGCAATGGATTCTTTTGGCTCCTATGAGACGATGAATGCCATTCATTTGATGCTCCTGTACGATTGTGTTCAATCCATCGTTTCCCTTTACAACAAGCTTCTTGAAGAAGCACCGGAAAAGGCCAGAGACATTACCCTGAGCAAGGGTGTCCCCGTAGATTTTGACGACTTCATCAACCAATACTGGCCGCATATCGATTTCGCCTTGATGTCTAAAGCAGACTACCCTCATGAAGCTCACGCAGAACGTAAGGGGAAAATTGAAAATTTCATGGAAAGTCTGCTGATGGATGGAGTCGAGCCTTTGAAAGCAATCGACTCTACTGTCGAGGAATTTGACCTTTCTCCTTCCGTTAAAGTTCTTTTGCGGAGAGACGAAATTTCGCGTAAATTGCTGGAATTACAGCGTAAGGTTTAGATAATTTAAAGACGAGATGCTTTCCAAACCTTGTCAATCATTACGAAAGTAAGAGTATTTAAAAACAGGACAGTCCTATTAAACCATGCATTTTAATCAGTTCTGGTAGGGATGATTGGCCTCGTATGGCGGCGGAGGCCATCAACAAGGCTGTAGAGTTTGTTGTTTCAAAGCGTGGCACTTGCAACCTTATGCTCACAGGCGGAAATACGGCAGAGCGTTTGTACCTTCATTGGTCTAGTACCTCTACCTTGCAGATGGATAAAATTCGCTTCAGCTTTGGCGATGAACGTTGTGTGGCTCCCGACCATCCTGAAAGTAATTACGCGTTGGTGATGAGAACTTTACCGGGGATACCCTTCATCACCCGCATGGAAGCTGAAAACGAGGACAGGGCAATGGCCGCAAAAGCCTATGCCAGGTCGATCCCCGCAACGATAGACATCTTGCTTTTGGGTATGGGAGAAGACGGGCATATCGCATCCCTCTTCCCTAATGATCCGGTTTTAAATTCAGAGCAGATAGGCGTTGAGCCAATCACGGGTCCCAAGCCACCTTATCAACGCTTGACCATAACGCCCGGTGTTATACGCTCTGCTCGATTTATCTTTGTTTTGGCAACCGGTGCCGGTAAAGGGAAAACTATGGATAAGGCTCTTCAATCGGAAACAGATTTTTTATCTCTGCCCATCCGCCTGGCATCAAGAGGTGCTTGGCTATTGGATAATGATGCGGGCGATCAGATTAGAAGTGAATTCAAAAATAACAGCGACCTCCAAAACTTTTTGAGGGAGCGTTGGTAAAAAAATGTCAAAAGTACTCATAACAACGGTGCCCTTTGGTGATAAAAATTCTCTTCCTCTGGAGTTACTAGAAAAAGCTGATATAGAATACCTGATAAATCCGAACAACAAAAAACTGACAGAAGATCAACTTGCTGAGTTGATTCCCGATGTCGATGTTCTGATTGCCGGGACGGAACCCATCACCGACAAGGTCATGGAGCGAGCTAACAAACTCAAACTGATTTCAAGAGTTGGCATCGGTCTTGACAGCGTCGATCTTCTTTCTGCAAAGCGACGCGGCATCAAAGTTTCCTATACACCCGACAGCCCAAGTCCAGCTGTGGCAGAAATAACGCTGGGAATGATGTTGACACTTCTGCGTTCGGTACATATTTCAAACGCACAAATGCACCAAGACAAGTGGCAGAGAATTTACGGTCGAAGACTGACCGAAGTCGTTATAGGCATCATCGGAATGGGGCGGATTGGTACCCGTGTATTGCGTTGCATGCAAGGCTTTGGTATGCTCAAAATCCTGGTCAATGATATTGATCCGAATTATGAATTGAACAAAGAATTTAAGTTCGATTGGGTCTCCAAAGAACAAATTTACAAAGAGGCCGATCTTATCAGCCTGCACCTTCCTTTGACTCAATTGACCCACAACATGATCCGGACCGAGCAATTACTCGCGATGAAACAAGACGCCATACTCATCAACACTTCGCGCGGAGGAATCATCAACGAAAATGATCTCCATGATGTGATGGTCAAAGGTCACCTTTCGGGTGCCGCGATTGATGTTTTCGAAAACGAGCCTTACAGCGGTAATCTTGCGCAAATTGAACGTTGCCTGCTAACAGCCCACATGGGTTCCATGTCTATTGATTGTCGTACAGATATGGAAATCAAGGCAACAGAAGAGGCTGTGCGCTTTCTAACAGGCAAGCCACTGGAGAGTGAAGTCCCTCCAGAAGAATATCAAATTCAAAACCAACGTTTATGACTGAAAATAAAATAGTAACCGTAATCGGGGGGAGTGGCTTCATTGGTTCTCACGTGGCCGATCAGTTGAGTACTGCGGGATTTCGTGTGCGCATCTACGATCGAACCGACTCTCCATGGAAACGCCCCGATCAGGAAATGATCGTCGGAGACCTGCTCGATCTCAACAAACTCGATCAGGCAATCGCCGGGTCCCAGGCGGTGTATAACTTTGCGGCCCTTGCCGACCTGAATCAAGCTCTCGATAAACCCATAGAAACCGTCAAAATTAATATTCTCGGCAATGTCCACGCCCTTGAAGCCTGCAAGGCAAACAAGGTCAAACGTTATGTTTATGCCAGCACCGTATACGTCAATAGTCGCGAAGGAGGGTTTTACCGTTGTAGCAAACAAGCGGGCGAACATTATGTAGAAGAATATCAACGCGTGTACGATCTCGATTACACTATCCTCCGCTACGGCTCCCTTTACGGGCCCAGAGCAGATGCGGAAAATGGTCTTCTCCGCATTGTCAGCAGGGCTCTAAAAACCGGTAAGGTCAGCTATGAAGGCAGTCCTGATTCTCTGCGCGAGTACATCCACGTCGAAGACGCCGCCAAAGCCAGCGTAGTCGCACTGGGAGATGACTTCCGCAATCAAAGTGTTGTGCTCACGGGTCAGGAGCCCATGCGAGTGAATGATTTGTTAAAAATGCTTGCCGAAATTCTGGGCATCCCCGAAAAAGTTGAGTTTATAGAAAAAGAAACAGTCGGACATTACGTTCGCACCCCATATGCTTATCAACCCCGGCTGGGTCGAAAATACGTCCCCCCACTCCACGTAGACCTGGGGCAAGGGCTGTTGCAATTGATCGAACAAGTACGCGTAGATATAGCCAATACCCAAGAAAACACTTAAGCCATCATTCCTGAAATCAGGCACGGGAATAAATCAAAACTCAATCGCTTGACGTTGAAACAAAAGCTTCTATCTGCTATATTTCAAGGCGGGTCCCTACTAGATTTTCCACAATCAATTACGCATCGTTCTCTAAGACAAAAGACTCGCATGACTGTTGTGAAACGGGCCTACACACTATTACGAGCAGGGCAGATTATATTCTGGGATTTTGACGGTGTGATCAAAGATTCGGTCACCGTAAAGTCTACGGGATATGAGAAACTATTCTCACCTTACGGTGCCACAGTTGTCGAAAAAGTACGCCGACACCATGGCCAGCACGGGGGCGTTTCTCGCTATGAAAAAATACCTCTTTATTTGAGCTGGGCAGGGGAATCCAGCTCTCCGAATCTAGTTCAGGATTTTTGCAACCAATTTTCAAACTTGGTGCAACAAGCGGTGATTGATTCACCTTGGGTACCGGGAGTACGCGAATATCTTCACGAAAACCACAGCCAGCAACATTTTATCTTAATAACGGCTACCCCTCAGGAAGAAATTGAAAGAATTCTAAATGCGCTGAAAATAGCCCATTATTTCAGGGAAATTCATGGCGCACCAACAGCCAAAGCCACCGTCGTGCGTGAGGTTTTAGATCGTTTGGACTGTTCCCCTGAACAAGCCTTGGTAGTTGGAGATTCTGAAACAGACCTCGGTGCCGCAGAAAAAAACAATGTGCCCTTTTTACTGCGCTGTACATTTTTCAATCAAGAATTACAGGAACGGTTTCAGGGACCTTTCTTTGAACGATTAAAATTTTAAAGTTTTTTGAGGAAAATATCAGTGAGTGAATCTATTGTTTGTGCGCTTGTAATTGGACGAAAAGGCAGTGTTGCTTTTCCCGGGAAAAATATTTTTCCCGTTTTAGGGCGACCCCTTGTTACCTATCCCCTATTAGCGGCAAAAGCATCTTCCCATGTGAAGCGAATTTTTGTTTCTACCGACTCACCCGAAATCATGAACATTGCCCGAGAAAACGACGCCCAATTGATTGAGCGTCCACCCGAGCTTGCAACAAAACAAGCTTTGGGGGAAGATGTCTTTGCCCATGGCTATCATGAAATCAAACGTCTGCTAGCCGAAGAAGGAAAAAGCATTGAACTGCTTGTCTTATTATTTGCCAATGCCGCGACCCTGAACAGCAACTTGATTGACGAGGGAATTGAGACTCTTCGCAATGACGAAACTTTTGACTCTGCGGTAACCACTTCCGTTTACAATATGTGGAGTCCTCTTCGAGCGCGTAAACTGGGGAAGGACGGATGTCTGCGCCCAATGGTTCCTTTCGAAACTTTTGGGGACCCTCGTTCTCTAAATTGTGACCGCGATTCTCAGGGGGATGTCCATTTTGCGGATATGGCTGTTTCAGTAGTTCGGCCCAAATGCCTGGAAAACATGGCAGAGGGACTTTTACCTCAAAAATGGATGGGACAAAACATTGCCCCTATTCACAACTGGGGCGGTTGCGACGTCGACTACGAATGGCAGGTCCCTATGGTTGAATTTTGGCTCCGCAAACATGGCTTTGAAGAAGCGTAGAGGAGAAAAGTGACTGACAGCAATCGACCTATCTACGAGAAACACAACAGCTTTGTCGAGATCCGGCACCAAAATAGCGATCTGCTTGCAGTGTCAATGCAACGTATTGCCGACCTGCGCAACAGGAACGATTTGATCGAAAAACTGTCAGAATCCCATCGTCAAATTTTCGATCAACTCTATACAGATTTATTCACCCCAGACCCCCAAAACGATCGGCCTCGCTTTTCTCTCAGCCCAAATGTGATTGAGGAAATTGCAACCTATCCTGATTCAGACTTGCCTCGATACTTGGTCCACCGTTACCGATATGAGGTCTATCCACAAAGAAAAATTCTTGACGAGTATCCGCCTTATCTACAAATCGAACCCACCTCTATCTGTAATTTTCGCTGTGTGTTCTGTTTTGAAACAGATCCTACTTTTTCGGATAAATCTCACGGGTATATGGGGCAAATGACGTTTGATCTATTTAAAAACATCATCGATCAAGCCGTTGGAAATGTAGAATTTATCTCACTGGCATCACGGGGAGAGCCTCTGATCTGTAAAGACATTGTTCCCATGCTGGATTACACGCGAGGGAAATTTCTCAATCTAAAAATCAACACCAATGCCTCTTTGCTTGATGAAGCCAAATGCCATGCGATCCTTTCCGGTGGAGTAAAAACCGTTGTATTTTCTGCAGACGCCGCAACGGAACCCCTTTACAGTAAATTACGCGTCAATGGCGACCTGTCTGTCGTTCTCAAAAATATCGAACGATTTCAAAAAATTCGACAAACAGAGTATTCAAACCATCCCGTCATCACCCGTGTTTCAGGAGTCAAGTTTTCAGATGAGCAGGATATCAATTCCATGCAGAAAGTCTGGGGCGATCTCGTCGACCAAGTTGCATTTGTGCAATACAATCCTTGGGAAAATGTTTACAGCCAACCTGCCAACGGAATAAGCAAACCCTGCTCAGATTTATGGCGTCGAATGTTCATCTGGTGGGACGGGCAAGCCAACCCCTGCGATGTTGATTATAAATCTTCTCTGTCTAAAGGTTTTCTCAAAGAGTTTAGTTTGACTGAATTGTGGCGATCCTCAGACTATGAAGAGCTTAGAACCGACCATCTCAATGACAAACGTAAAAATAGAAATCCCTGCACAGCCTGCACTGTCGTTTAGGAGTTTTAAATGATCAAACACAAAACCTGGGTAGGAGATGTTCATCGTTTACGAGGCGACACAACAACTCGTCACGGGCAGATAAGACTTGATAAAAATGAACGCGTCACGACTTTCCCAAACGATTTTTTTGAACAAATCATATCTGAAGTCACATCAGACTATTTGACCGCATATCCAGAACCCGAACCTCTCTATGAGCGGCTGGCACAACTGCACGATGTAAGCATAGAGAGCCTCATGATCACAGCTGGCTCCGATGCGGGCATTCGTCATTGCTTCGACCTGTTTGTAAATCCCGGTGGGGAAGTCATTGCCCTAGACCCTACTTTTGCCATGGTAGATATTTATTGCAAATTATTCGGCGCGAAAAAACAGGGCATCGGCTACAATTCTCAATTACAACTTGATCTCGAACGTCTCTTCTCCTTGATTGGCCCCAACACCGAGTTGATTGTCATTGCCAATCCCAACAGCCCCACCGGAACTTTAATAGCGGAAGACGATATCGTTTCAATTCTCCTCAAAGCGAACAGCTTTAAGGTTCCCGTTTTAATCGATGAGGCTTACTACGGATTTTGCAAACAAACAGCGGTGCCTTTATTGAAAGAACACGAAAACCTTATTGTCAGCAGGACATTTTCAAAAGCCTACGGTCTGGCGGGTCTTCGAATTGGCTATCTTTTAGCACCGCCTGAAATCGCCCAATTACTTTACCGATTTCGTCCCATGTATGAAGTCAATTCCCTAAGCATACTGGCCGCGACCCAGCTTCTCGATCGACCTGAAATTCCTGAAAACTACCTTTCAAGCACCGAAGATGGACGCAAATATCTATTAGAATTTGCCAAAGCAAAAGGACTGAATTTCAAAGACACGCATGCCAACTTTGTCTACATTGATTTCGGTGGAAAAAAACAGGCTGTCATAGACGAATTATCGAATTCCGGAATTCTGGTTCGCGGCGGGCTTTCAATAGAAGGTTTTGAGACTTACCTCAGAATCTCACTTGGTCCTTTGACGGTAATGCAGGCCCTGGTCGAAGCCCTTCAACGAGTAGAATTTTAAAAATATCTATTCACTGCGGGCTAGCCCCGCCAGCAAAGATATCAAACAATGGTTCTTGATTTACGATTCGAAGGTAAACTGGGAATAGAATTTTCCAAAAGGATGAATCAGGTCGCCAATGAAATTCGCACTCCATTCCACCTACTCGTAGAGGAACTCTCAAAAGGAAATGAAACGAATCTGGATTGGTGGGTTTCAAGCACCCCCAGCCGCAACACCTATTCCAGTCCCTTTTTTCATTATTGTTGTTGTGTGCATTTGCTTCAAAAGCTGGTTGCTGAAAAAAGAGAAATCGATTCGATTATTGTCGACTCTCCTGCTTGCAAAAAAGTAATCGTTCAAATTTTTACCGATCAAAAAAATCCCCCAGAAATTCATATTTCAAAAACTTCTTTTTTAAAAGAATACTGTCTCTGGTTAAAAAGAGCTTTCCTCACACCTCTAACTTTTTTTTATTCCCATTGGCTAGCAAAAGCTACCAAGGGTGAACAAAAATCTGTTCCTCTTGACGCAATTCTTATCGACCAATTTGTGCAAGACTATTCTATCGACAACGAAGTTTATTACCCTGGTTTACTTGAGTTTCTAAGCGAGGAAGAGAAACGGAAAATTTTTTTCATCCCCACTCTTTACAAAATTCCACGCTCAAAATTAGGCTCCACTTTCAATGCCCTCAGAGCCAGCGAAAAGAATTATTTACTTAAAGAAGATTTTCTAAAATGGGAAGATTATTTTTATGCCTGGGGCTATGTATTACGTTCTCGCTGTTTACGAATTCCAACTGCCTACTTTTCTGGAATAAACATCAAACCTCTGGTCGTAGAAGAAATTCGTTCTCTTGCGGAGATAGGCCCTGCAATGATCGCCCTGCTGAATTACAGATTCAGTCATCGTCTTGAGGAAAAAAAGATCACTTTGAAAATGGTGATCAACTGGTTTGAGAATCAAATCGTGGACAAGGGTTGGAATGCAGGTTTTAGAAAACACTTCCCTAAAATTGAACAAATTGGCTACATGGGTTTTCTGTTTCCCAAACATTGTCTATCCATCTACCCCACTCAACTTGAAAAAATTTCAAAAGTAATTCCTAAAAAAATTCAAGTCATTGGCAAGGGACTCATCGAAACAGTCAAAGAACTAGCTCCAGATTTAGAAGTAACCGCGGCACCTGCATTCCGCTATCGCTACATTTGGAATCCTCTGGAAAAAAAATTACCGAGCGATAATTTTTCCATACTCGTTGCGTTTCCTCTACTCATCGACAAGACGATAGAAATTCTCAATCGAATCTTGGAGATGTATTCAGCTCTTGATGATAAAAATGTTCAATTATTTTTAAAGATGCACCCCACCTGCTCCAAGCAGGAAATTTTAAAAAATATTGCAGTCCCATTACCCGATAATTTTCATTTTGTGGAGGGTGATTTAGGGCAATGGCTAGGGAAAAGTCGAATATTGATCAGTGCAGGTTCAGGGGTTCTTATGGAAGCTATTGCTTGGCAGGTCCCCGTAATTATCATAGGGAGCACCAACGGACTGACTCATCACCCCGTGCCGGAGGATATCGATCCCTCCTTATGGCGTATTTGCTATACGCCTAATGAATTAGCAGAGTCGGTAGCATTCTACCAAAGTAAAGATCAGAACGATCTAACGCGGGAAATTGAATCGGCCTCTGAAGTCAGAGAAAACTATTTTAAGCGGGTTGAGGAAAAAAGCGTTCGAGAGTTTCTACAATTGGCTTGAGTGGATGGAATCTGAAAATTAACTCGAAGGTTTCATAGCTTCTACGCCATATTCCAAATCTGCAGAGTTTGCTTCCCCAGCATCAGTCCCCGCAGGATTCACAGCATATTTTTCCAGGTACTCCTGTTTCAATTCCTCAAAAATCCGATTGCCTTCCGTCGTATTAGCTTCCGCTTTCTCGATATCTTTCCATCGGTTTTTAGGCATCTTCACATAAAGCACAAAGCATTTTTGCAGTCCTTCAATTTGCTCAGGCGGATACTGTTTCTGCACGAGCATGGGCCTATCTGTGAGTGCTTTGGTGATAGTGTCAGGAGAAACCAATCCCATATCTTCACACATCTTGCGAAGCTGGGTTCCATGAAAAGGAACAAAAGAATACAGGTTTTGATTGTTCGAATCGATATGGCGGTTCAATTCGACAGTGTCCATAGCCAGTTCGCGGGTTTCAGTCGGGAAACCTGTAATATTATTCAAACTGAATGTAACGTTGTGACGAACGGGTATTTTCAATGCTTTTATAATGGAGTCGTTTTTCCAATCACGTTGCAAAAACTTCTTTCGGAACCCTTCATTCCCATGCTCAATGCCAAAAGAAATACGATGAAGCCCAACTTCAGCAAGCCGCTTGACCTTATAATCGGTCAGGGTTTCTGGCCTTGTCTGCATCCAGAAAGGGAGACCAATATCTGAATACATGTCGCAAAATTCGTCAAACTCGCGGTTGTTCCATGAAAGAAACGTATCGGCCCAAAAGTAATTGTATTCGACGCCATATTTTTCTTTGAAATACTTGAGTTCCTTGTAAACCAAATCAATACTTTTCTTGCGAAAAAAGCTAGACTCTGCCTCATCGTCATACAGAGTCATCTGATCCGGAGAATTACAAAAGGCACACTTATAGGGGCATCCTCGAATCGTTTCTATCGGCATCATCTTATACCACTTACCGGCCATAGGACGATAAAGCCGTTGCTCTTCAAAAAGCTCAATATCAATGATAGGGGTGTCGTTAATGTCGAATGGATTTGAGATGGGATTTTTGATCACCGAACCGTCTTTCTGCTTTACCCACAGATTGGTAACATCATCCCAGGAATTGCCTTTATCCAAACGATCGCAAAGATCAAGAAGAGCATTTTCCCCTTCTCCAACGCAAACCATATCAATCAAATCTTGCTTAATAACAAGTTCAGGCGCAAAAGTGGGGAAAACCCCACCTGCTATGACAGGTATTTTATGACGCTTGATGTAGCCCTGTATTTCCTCAAGCAACTGCAATCCCAGCAACCACATATCCTCAGTGGTGGAAAGGGCAATCAGATCTGGGGCAAAGGACTGGACCTTCTCACGAATATCATCACGCCAGTCGGTGTTACGTAAAAGGATACCCTTCTCATCAGGGTTAAATGGTACGACATTCAGTCGAGTTGCCTTAGTTCCATCGGAATCAACCCCATAATCGGTCTGATAGTAAGTGGCGTCAAATAAGTCCACCCTATGCCCTCTCTCTTTTAGCAAAGCCGAAAACAAGGCAATAGCAGGAGGAAGCATATTCATTCCATATGTATTCGGGTAAACAAATAAAACCTTAACGCTCATAAATCTCCAATCAGGAAAGTCTACTCTCTAGGGTAATCAACGCAACCTACCCTAAATAGCATGAACTCAAAATGAATAGCAAGCCCATTTCACCCCTAAAGCCGCTGGAAGCAGAAGCAAAAAATTTGTTTGCTTGAAAATATAAAAAAACCTTTTATTTCTTTTCTTTAATAAACACCGTTGATTTACAATACTCTCTTTATTCGAAGGTAAGATAAAGGATGCTTATTTTTTTCAAATACACATAGAATGACTATGGATTCCTGACCTAAATTACGTTATCGTTTTACAGTAAAGAATTAAGGAGGGAAATCGCCCTGAAAACAGTTTTCACGGAAAATAATTTGCAAAAAAGTATCATCGCAAGAACCGCACCGGGAAAGTTTATTTTACTTTCCCTTTTAGTGCATCTGTTGGTGATGACTTTTCAGGCCATCTATACGCCCAAAGAAGAAGTCGAAAAAAAGCCCAAACCAATCCAGATCAAATACATACCAGGCAAAGAAATTAAGGCAAAAGAACCCCCTGGCGAGGTTATAAACATACCAAAACCTCAAAAACCTGAACTACCCAAAGAAACCGATCTGCTTTCTAATACCAACTCACGTGCTCATGCCGACCAAAATAAAACCGGGCCTAAAAAATATTCACACAAAAAAAGGATTGCTCCCAAGAAAAGCGGTGCCATCGTAAAAAAACAAACCGCACCAACACCAAAACCTGAAGAAGAAAAAAAGACAACACCCGAACCAGAACTAAACGGCAAGAAAGCATTGATACAGGAAAAAACCGTCCCAACCGTGGAAGCTCCTGAAAGTGTCGGGTCCAAAGGACTATCGGCCTTATTGGATGGGATTGATCTAGAAAAATATGCATCTTCTGAAACACTGACCCCATTAGAAGAGGACTCCGATGACGGAGAGTCCATTTCTCTCAATACTAAAGAGGTAAAATACGCTTCTTATTTTGCACGCGTCAAACACCAGATCGAACGCGTTTGGACTTATCCTCTTGAAGCGGCCCAAAAAGGAATTCAGGGAAATGTAGATCTGCGTTTTGTGATTTCCCGAGATGGAACCTTGACAGGTGTTTGGGTAAAAGATTCTTCTAATAGAGAAATACTCGATGTTGCGGCCATCAAAGCCGTTCAAGACGCCGCCCCTTTCTACCCGTTTCCCCTATCGATTCAAAGGGACAAACTATCCATCATTGCCACCTTTGTTTATTCGCCAAGGTTTCGACACGCAAAAAATAACAACTGAATTCACCAATGAACAACTGCACCGCAGCTATTTTTATTCCATCCTCTCTCGACTTCTCCCTTCTTGAAAAAAATGTCGCGGGGATTCCTTTACTCAAACGTCTGATTCTGACCCTGAATCGCGTGGGAATAAAAAATATCTTAGCTTTCGGTTCAGCAATAAAACCAGAATATCAGGCCAAGCTTGATGAGGAACTGGCGGGAGATTTTCGCTTCAACGGCAATTTGATCTGGTTGCAAGAAAATCAAAGCCCTTCTCAGCTTGAAGTACTGCGAGAAAAATCCTGCCTCGCTATCAATGGCAATACAGTAACAACCAAGGAGACGCTCAAAGCTTTCATTGAAACAAGCCAATCCAGCGAGTATCTGGGAGCCAACAAAAGCGTCCAAATGAAAAACGACACCAATGAAAAGTTCCCGCTGTTTCTATTGCCTGCAGATGGCCTGTCTGCGCTTGACCTTTGGGCAGAAACGGGGACGCCTCCTTCCCAAGCTTCTCTAATTTCTATTACCTCAGATGCGCCCATTCTTGCTTCAAGCGTTGAAAATATTTCTTCATGGAAAGAGGCCGAAAGGGAGTTCATCTCTCTCCACCGCTTCCATTATCGCCAGCTCATGGACATCAAGGTCAATTCATTTTTTTCTTTACGGATATCTTCCTTTTTAGCAAAAACCACTATCACCCCAAATCAAATCTCCATCATAGGATTGGTAATTGGTCTATTTGCAGGTTACGAATTCTCTCGCGGAGACTATTTGGGTGGGCTTCTGGGAAGTATTCTATTAGTCTTCACAGCCATCTGGGATTGTTGCGACGGCGACATTGCTCGCCTGAAATTCATGGAATCAGATTTTGGTGAAACGCTCGATACAGCATGCGACAATATCATCAACGTTTTTATGTTCACTGGCATGATGCTCGGCCTCGCTAAAACCGAAGGCTGGGGCCATGCATTGATCCCTTTCTTTATGATAGGCCTTGGAGGAGGAAGTGTCTTTGCCCTGATCTACTTTCCAAGCGGAGGCAAAGGTTTTTTCTTTAAGGGAACCCCCGCTTATAATGCCATTCAATTACTCGCCAGCCGAAATTTTATTTATATCGTCCTCTTATTTGGAATAGCCGGAAAAACAGGATGGTTTCTTTGGCTCGCTGGCTTTGGTTCGTTGATATTCGCACTGGAGCTTCTCCGAATCCGTTTAAAAATAAAAACTTTGATGAATAATCAACAAAAGTCTCGTTAACTTTTATGTCTGATACCGAAAATAATGACCCCTCTTCTGACGGCACAATCCTTGTGCTTCCGAAACCGCTGTCGAACATCAGCTATTTAGACTGGTATTCAAGACCGATTGCAGGACTGTCTGTTTTATTGAGAAATTTACTGGAGCTGAATGAAGCAGGCCTGCAAAACCTTTTCATTTATATCCCTCTTTCTGCGATAGACGAAGGCCACTTGTTATTGGAGCAAGCAAACGACCGTCGATTGACAGCCCTGCCCTCACTTCTCACGGGACAAGATGCTTTAAAAGAATTTCTCGGCAAAACAAAAAATGTAAAAATCTTTCTCGGTTCCTTTATCCATTCAAACAAGGAATTGATAAAAGCATTCAATTCATCAACGGCTGAGGAACACGAAACTGCCTACACAATTGCTCCCTTAACAGAAGAAGAATTTTTGCAATGGGATCATTCATCTCTTGATAGCGAGACTGCCAGGATCGAAGACTCCACTTTTCCGTCAGCGCACTTATTTACCCTTAAAAACTCTCGCCCTCTAGAGAAAGAATCTGATTTTGAATGGCACAATAAACAGCTCATTCATTCCAGCGGTTTGAGCAACGACAGTTTTATGGATCGAGTCATCACGCGGAGGATTTCCAATTGGCTGAGCCATTTTTTTGTAACAACGTCACTGACGCCCAATGCCATCACCTTATTGAGCCTTGTCATAGGCCTTGGTGCCGCACTTTTATTTTTTCAAGGCAGTTATTGGGCTATATTGGCAGGCTCTGTCGCGCTACAAATTTCAGCCTGGGTCGATTGTGTCGATGGAGAAGTCGCTCGCCTGAAGTTTATGAAGTCGGAAATCGGCGCCGAATTTGATATCCTTTGCGATAACATAGTCCATGTCTCAGTTTTCTTTTGCATGGGCATGGGACTTTATTTTGAAACAGGAGAGGCGTTCTATAAGATCCTGGGAGCCTTCGCGGTGCTAGGTAATTTGCTTTCCTTTGCATTATTGAGTCAAAGTATAATTAAAGGAAAAAACAAAGCAGATTCTCATAAAACTGAGGAAAGCCGGATCGAAAAAAAATCTGAAGAGCCTCCTGAAATTGCCAATCGCGATTTCACTTATTATTTATTAGGATTCAGTTTGTTTGGATACAGCTCCTGGTTTCTGGCATTGACCGCTGTAGGTTCCAATGTTTTTGCTGGCTACCTGATATACTCCAAAAAGAAACAACAAAAAGTATTATAAATAGAGTCAAATATTAAGCCTCGGTCAACTTGGCCTCATTCTTCGATAATTATGATTTTAGGAAAAAAACTCGTCGTCGTCCTCCCCGCGTACAACGCAGAAAAAACACTCAAGCAAACGTTTGATGAACTGCCCCACGAATACCTTGATGATGTCATCCTCGTAGACGATCACTCCAGCGATGACACTTCAAAAGTATCCAGAGAGCTGGGTGTAAAAACCATCATTCATTCTCAAAACAAAGGCTATGGTGGGAACCAGAAAACTTGTTATCGAGAAGCGCTTAAATTGGGCGCAGACATTGTCGTCATGGTGCATCCAGATTACCAGTACTCTCCTCCATTGACTGCCGCTATGGGGGCCATGATCGCCTCGGGGGAATACGATATGGTTCTGGGCTCACGAATTATAGGAGGGAATGTATTGAGCGGGGGCATGCCTTTGTACAAATACGTCGCTAATCGAGGCTTAACGCTGTTTCAAAATCTGCTACTGGATGCCAAACTCTCGGAATACCACACCGGCTTCCGGGCCTTCAGTCGCGAAGTTCTTGAAACTTTACCATTGGAAGAAAATTCAGATGATTTTGTATTCGATAACGAAATGATTTTGCAGGCACTGTTTTTCAACTTCCGCATTGGTGAGATCAGTTGCCCTACAAAATACTTTGAGGAAGCCTCTTCCATCAATTTTCAGCGTAGCGTGGTTTACGGCTTGGGCGTTCTTGGACGCACTTTCAAATTTGTCATGCACAAAAAGAATTTGAAAACTTCACACTTATTCAATGCAAATGGGAAGAAACTCGACTCCGGCGACCCTTCTCCCTGATCGAACATCAATTATTGGCATTCGGGTCCATATCCAGATTTTGCTCGGCGACATAAGTCCTTCTCCCGTCGTGCACACGAACATGGTACCAAGGCTTGTCTTTTGGAGGCCGACTTTTAGCCATCATTTCATACCATTGGTCGTCATTTTTAAACTCAAGGTCCACCCCAACCACAATGCCTCTATAATTAAATAGTTTGTGATGTATCGATTGACCGATCAAAAATTTTGCCTTTGAGATTGCCACAGAACGTACCCTTCTTGATTAAGGTCTTTAGCAGAGCCATGTGTTCATTGGGAATAAGTGTACTTTAAGCTGAAACTTTCTTTTTTAAATCCCGCTTCACCTAACAACCAAACTTCTGGAACTTTTAGACCGCACCTGATATTAGGGACTGCTCCAACTCTGGATCACTTCGTCTTCAACAATCACAATCGTTTTCCAAGATTTCGCCCAGCGTCTGTACATCAATTGCAAACGCTCCCCACTCGCTTTAACAGGATCTTGCACTAAAATCTGATCATCGGGTGCGCCCCAGGAGGCATAGACACCACACAACCTCATCCCTTGATAGATGTTAGCCCTGCGTACAAAAATCCATTCCTCCTCATTGAGCAAACCGCGACGATTGATCTCGCTCACAATATGCTGAGTGATGAATCCATGCCGAATAGCACCCTCGTAAGCAATGCATAAAGAACGATCGTCTAGAGATGCGGTCATATTTGGATCCATCCCCGTCAATCCGGTGGTCAAACTATAGCAACCGGAACCTCCCCAAAGCACCGTCCCCAAAAATAAGAATAATAAGATGCTTTGTCGAGTTCGACTCACGTGCCCTCCTGCCTTAAGAAGAAATGCCTGTCAAAATTATGGAAATCAGGCGTCAAAAAAAAATAAAATCTAAATAAATGATAGCCAAACAAAATAGCCACTCCCCTAAAACACCATATTTAAAGGATTAAAATAACCACGCCGAAAAAAATACACAGGTGGCATGAGGATTGCATTTAATTAGGCAAAGACCATAATTATTCAATCCAGGAGGAAAACATGGACCACAATAAAGAAAAATATCAATCCATTCTAACGGCCAGCCTGAATCATGAAAAATTATATCGGGTTGAGAAAATAAAGCAAGAACTCCAACGGGAAAATCTAAAATTACTGAAGAGCTTGTTCGGAAGTAGTGCCTCAGAATCCTGCAAAGGATCAATCCGATATTCTTAAAGGAGCCATTCAATGAAAAAAGAGAAAACAATTGCAACACGCCGCAACCCTACAATCATTACTCCCAAAATCACTCAAAGGGATAAATATCTTTACGAGTGGAACTTATCAGCTTTAGTGAATATTTACGGTCGAAGAATTCTGGTGAATCACAAATAATCTGTATCTCTAAAGAGAGAATAATTTGCCTCTCTAGACGATCTTTACGGTAAGGTCTGGACTCAAACAGCCTTTCAAGACCTTTTCAATACCTCTTAAGGTTCCCCCTGTCGAACTAGGGCAACTACCGCATGCCCCTTGATACTTGATCGACACCTGATTGCCTTCAACACCCAGAACTTCCATACCTCCCCCATCATTTGCCAAAGTAGGCCGAACCATCTCTTCCATCAAATCATCAATGATATTGCGTTTTTCATCATCTGGAAGACCAGGAAATGCCGCCACATCGATTCGATCCAAAACTGATTCCTTATTCGCTTCTTCGATTGCGGCTTTTTTTGCTTCGGGAGAAAGATGAGTTTCAATAGCAAAGATCACGTCGTTGATAAAGTATTGCCAAGCCGATTCGTTGAACATGGTCACAGAAACATAGTTTTCGCAAAGAAACACTTCCATCGCACCTACAGCAAATAATGCCTTGGCAAGCGGGTTGTTACCTCTATATTCATCCTCTTCATCAAGTGTGAACGACTCGGGCTTGCCCTCAACGACTGGCCCATCCATAATAAATTTTAAGGCCGCTGGATTTGGCGTCTCTTCTCTTTCAATGATTTTCATAAAAATTTTATCTCCTAGCCCAACTTTAATGAGCATCAATTAATCAATAAACTGGATATAAGATGCCAACTTCCAGGCTTCGATTTTCTTTTTTGTAAGGGGGAAACAAGTGAAACTCTGAGCACAAGCAGAACAAAAGCTTACATACTATAGAATGTTCAGAAGAAATCTAATGTGAGTTTAACGACTCCACGGACTGCTTTCAACTGAAAGATATGCGTTCAAAAGCCAGCAGGGTTTGATCGTCACGCAAAGGAGCATTTTGCGAATATCCCTGCAAAGTACTTTCAACCCGATCTAAAAAAATCTCAGGCTCACTTCTATTCTCTTTAGCAAGTTGAATCAATCGTTCCAATCCGAATTGGCAATGCTGTGAGTCTTCAATTTCCACTGCACCATCAGTGTAAAGAAAAATAAAATCTCCCGGTTCCAAGGAGATTTCTTGTACCGGGAACAGTAAACCGGGAAGAATACCAACAGGTATTTGCCCGGCATCGTAGCGTTCGACCGATCCGTTTCTGCGATTCAATATGATAGGCAGGTGACCTGCATTGGAAATTTTCACAGTGCCCTGCGCCATATCGAGACAAAGAAAAACTGCCGTGGCAAAGGTTGTCTGACCGGGTCGTTCGATCATGATTTCATTCACCGCTCGCAAGACACCTCCCGGATCGCAGTCACGAGCCACGTAACGAAAATCGCTCATCAAACGAGCCATCGAGAGTGCGGCGGAAACACCTTTACCAGCAAGGTCACCAAAAGCAATGCCCAACCTGTTTTCACCAAGGTCGATAAAATCAAAAAAATCGCCGCCAACAAATTTCGCAGGTGTCATACGCGCCGAGAATCGGTAATGCGGGTTTTGTGGCAAACAAGTCGGCAAAAAATCTTTCTGAACGCGACCCGCCAATCGCAATTCACCCTCCATTTTTTCTTTTTCAGCCATTACGATACGCAATTTTTTTTCGGCTTCGCGCGCGGCAGTAATATCTCGTCCATAAACATTGATATAATTCATCTCCAGAATGGGAACCATATCGAAGGTAAAAATGCTCCCGCGATTGGCAATTTCCAATTCCTTCTGAGCACCTGAATCCAGAACATCTCGTATCGGATCACAAAATTCTTCAGGCAAACTACTACAAGGCCCGCTTTTCCAAGCTGAGAAAAGATATTCCGCCGAATCATTTGCGTAAATGATTTTTCCATCTCGCCCCACACGAAAAACGGGGTTTGGATTCTCTGACGCAAAGCGCGACAGACTTTCGACTTCGTCGAAAGCTTCTGCATTCGCAAAAGCCGCCGCAATATGGTCGGACAAAATCTGCCCCCAAATCTGCCCTTCAGGGTATCCTCCCGCAGGCATCGGGTTGTCTGGGAAAACAGCAACCACGCCCAAAAGTTTGTTTTTAAAAACGATAGGAAATCCCGCCATGCCACAAATATTTTTCTCAGAAGCCCATTTCCGATTGGCCTCTTTTTTCGACTCGGTGACAATATTGCTGACCACGAACGGCTTTTTTGTCTCTGCAATTTGCCCTATTTTAGTTTTACCAAGAGGAATACGACTATAGGTATCCTTCACGTCATCAATGCGCTTGCGTGCTCCCTGTATCTTTTCATTGCAAGATTCTAGATGAAGACATGGCAGCTCGCCGGGGCATTCTCCCTTCATAGGGCAACTTTCGCAACGGTCTCCCTGCTTCACCAGCCAGATACGTACCATTGAAAGGTGGGGTCTTTGGAGAAGACGATCTCCAATCAAAGCAATGAGCGATTCCCACTTCACCTCCTGCGCCATGTCCAAAAGCAGTGCTTTCATGGACTCAAATTCGGGTTCCATTTGGACTTCTGATTTCATAGCCTTCACTAAAGAGATTACTTGTTCAAAAATAATTTTTTCATTATCTTCGCCTTAAATTATTGTTACAATTAACTAATAGATTGTAAATGAAGAACTAAAATTATCTGATGAATAGGAATTTAACAATGAAACCCTCATTTTTTTCCATATTAGTTGTCAGTGTATTGTTGATGAATGCGCAGCCAAGTTTAGGCCTTGATTCAGTATACCAACCCTTACCAAAGGTCAAACATCCTGCAGACAATGCATGGTCTAAAGATAAAGAAAATCTTGGGAAAGCCTTGTATTTCGACCCACGACTTTCAGGAAGTAATTGGATCAGCTGCGCCACTTGTCACAATCCCGGACTCGGCTGGGGCGATGGTCTACCACGTGCCATTGGTAACGGACAAAAAGAACTGGGCCGCCACAGTCCAACAATAATAAACAGCGGTTATTTTGATTTCCAATTCTGGGATGGTCGAGCTAAAACTTTGGAAGAGCAAGCACTCGGCCCCATTCAAGCCAAAGGAGAAATGAACCAGAATATGGATCAGCTGATTGTCGAGCTGAAAGCGATCCCCGGTTATGTGACGATGTTCAAGAATGTATTTGGGGACGAAGGAATCACGCCACAGAATATAGGAAAGGCAATCGCAACCTTTGAGCGTTCAGTGATTTCAAAAAATTCACCCTACGACAGGTATTGGAAGGGAAATAAAAAAGCAATGTCAGCCTCGGCCCAAAAAGGCATGGAAGTTTTTTTTGGGAAAGGGAATTGCACCTTCTGCCACAATGGTCCCAACTTCACAGATAGCGGGTTCCATAATCTAGGCATCAAGAATCAAGGTCCTTTAAAAGGTGACCTGGGTCGTTTTAGCGTGACGAGAGATAATGCAGATAAAGGCGCATTCAAAACGCCAGGCTTGAGGCATATCTCCAAAAGTGCTCCCTATATGCACGACGGAAGCGAAGCCACACTGGAAGATGTCGTAGAATTTTATGATCGTGGTGGTGATGTAGCCAAAAATCGTTCTCCGATGATTATGCCCTTGTCACTCAGTGCTCAAGAAAAAAAGGATCTTGTGGAATTCATGAAGGCTCTGGATGGAGAACCTATCAACGTAACCATCCCCATCTTGCCATA
>JAJDBG010000078.1 GCA_029261475.1 Nitrospinaceae bacterium | reverse complement strand
AAACCTACGTTACGGTTTCAGCAAATTATACTCTGAAGATTTTGGTCCAGAGGATGAGTGGAGGAGGGTGGGTGAAATCACAACAGGAAAGATTTGGGATGTAGCCAAAAGAATTCTACTTCCAGGAAAATTGAACGTCATCGTCGTTGGCCCCTACACAACGGCGGTCGAAGAAGAAATCAAACGCATTGTCAACGCATACTAATTTGAAAAAGATCAAATCATGGTGTCGGTCCTTTGTAAGAGGAACAGTAAATTGAGAACAGTTTTTGCCCTTGGATACATTTTTATTTTTCTATTATCGGCTTGTACCCCAGGTGTAGAAAAATGTTTGGAAAAAGAAACTTGTGGCCCCCTCATTGAAGTTCTGAAGATTTCAGGCGAACTTCCACTCGATCCGACGGACCCTTTGTGGCTTTCCCAAAGCGGTCCCAAGCAAGTGAAGGTTGAGTTAGAGCCACAAATGATCACTAATCCAAAATGGCCTAATCCATCCATCCGCTACGTCAACATATCCGCCGTTCGCAACGCTTCAGAATTGGCAATTTTATTGCAGTGGGACGATGCCACGAAAGATAAAAGTTTTGGCGTTTCAGCCATGTACATAGATATGGCGGCAGTAATGTTCCCCTTAAAAACAGAAGGAGAGCCTCCTGCAATCACCATGGGAAACGATGGTGAAATGGTCAATATTTGGCAGTGGAAAGATGTGCAGACCAATGGTAACAATTTGGGATTCAAAAATAAGGATACCTCTGAGAGATTGTCTGACCCCGGCGTCGAAGATTTGAATGCAGAAGGATTCAGCACACTTACACATCAGGACCATCAAGATGTGAAAGGAAAAGGAACTTGGACGAATAATAAATGGAGCTTGGTTTTCAAGCGTAGCTTGAAGACCGAGGATGAAAATGATGTCCAGTTTGAGGGATCTTCCTTGATGGCAGTCGCTGTTTGGAATGGTTCCAACAAGGAACGTAATGGCCAAAAAGGTTTGGTGGGTTGGCTATTGCTTAAATTTGTTTAGATATTTTCTTATTCTCTTGAAAATGAATTGATTTTTTTTCTCGATTTGGGCTTGTGCCGTCTTCTTACTGTGGGAAGTTTTCTTTTTCCATATTGGTCTTGAATTTTAAAAACTGATTTTTTAATGGCGGCCCCAATTTAGCCAATAATTCAGGCGGGACGTAATTTATCTTATCAATAGGCCAATCTTCTACTTTGTGAATATTCAGACCATAGTCTTTATAAGGTTTTTCCAGAGACTCTTCTAAGCCGTATATGAGTGCGCTGGAGTACACTTTGTGATACCACTCCTGCGCAACTTCCTCTTCCCTGATTCCCTTTAAAAATTCCTTCAAAAGTTCTTGCACAATAGGCTCTCCATGCTCACGGAAATCTTCGCTCAAGGCACCATAGAGGGTAAAGTATATAATCAATACATCTTGCAAGAGAAATTTAATTTCAGACATCTCCTTGCGTGGGGGACGATGGTTCAGGTCAAGTAATTCCTTGACCACCTTGATGTTACGAATGGTATCGTAAATGATGGCTTCTTCCCATGTCGCCGAATTCCATACAAAAAATACACGCAGGTAGTTTATTCTTTTGCTCTGATCCCACATTTGCAGAGCCGTTGTCGGCTTTTTCTTATTGCTGTATGGAATTTGCTCTCCCCAGCGAGGATCATTGAGGCGTAGCTTGTATTTCGAGAATGTTGTTTCCAATGTTTGCTGATAAAGCTTCATCAAAGTTTCGAAATGCTTAGGGTCTTCCAGGGGACTGTTTTGTGGCAAATTGACCAGGCTATAAAGACGCACAACATTGGAACGGGCAATGCCATTGTCCTTGGCAACAAGGTAAGACCCTCCCCACATACCTGCCGTTAATGAAACATCAATAAAATGTTCTTCGAACAAGCGACGCGAAACGGTATTGCTGATATGGGTATATAGTTGGTGAAGATAATAAAGGTTGAATCTACCGTTGGAGTCAAGAAATTTTGGAGAGACTTTGGGGTTATCAAGTATCATTGAATTATAAAAAGACGTTCGTCTATTAGATTATAAATATTAGTTAAAATTGAATTGGACCGCTAAAGGCACCTGCATAGAAAGCAATCGATGAATTTAAAAAATTCACCGATCAGCCAAACGTGGGATACGGGAAGGTGAATTCGCAGTAAAAAACAATACACATTCCCTCCGTAGACTTGCCACGAAGGAAATGTGTAAATTAAAAATATTATCTAAATATGCTTCCGTTCAATATTTAAACACAACTCAGTCGGTTACGGCTCCACGCGAAGCAGAAGAAACAAGCTTTGCATATTTAGCGAGAACTCCCCTTGTATATTTTAAAGGGCGAGGTTTCCACTTTTCTCTTCTAGTTGCCAGCACACTATCGTCTACCAAAGCTTCCAACTTTCGGCTGTCAAGGTCGATTAGGATCAGGTCGCCTTCCTCGATCAGTCCAATGACCCCACCTTCCTGTGCTTCCGGAGCGACATGACCCACGACCAAGCCATGTGTTCCACCAGAAAAGCGTCCGTCTGTGATGAGGCCGACGCTATCACCGAGTCCTTGACCAATGATGGCTGCAGTGGGTGCCAGCATTTCACGCATTCCAGGGCCACCCTTGGGGCCTTCATAGCGAATGACCACAATATCTCCAGCTACTATTTTATTGCTCATGATTGCATCCAGGCATTCTTCTTCCGACTCAAAGATCCGGGCAGGGCCTTCAATACGTCGCCTTTTAACACCGGAGGTTTTTGACACCGAACCTTCTGGGCTGAGGTTTCCTTTAAGAATTGCCAAGTGCCCTTCTGGTTCGATAGGCATATCTATGGGAAGAATGACATCCTGATCGACGGAAGGGTAATCGGGAACATCTGCCAGATTCTCTGCAATTGTTTTGCCTGTAACGGTCATGCAATCACCGTGCAACAATCCCTTTTTAAGAAGCATTTTCATGACTTGAGGGACACCACCCGCTTGATGCAGATCGATTGCAACATACTTCCCTGATGGGCGAAGGTCACAAAAACGAGGGGAACGCTGACGAATGGTTTCAAAATCGTCAATAGTCAAATCCACATTCACAGAATGCGCTATGGCCAGAAAGTGCAAAACGGCATTGGTGGATCCACCAAGTGCCATGATAACCGTGATGGCATTTTCAAATGCCTTGCGTGTCATTATGTCACGAGGCAGAATATTTTTTTCCAACAAAGGGAAGAGTGCTTTAGCGCACTCGCCGGTGTTTATTTCTTTTTCCTTATCTTCGTTTGCCATCGTTGAGCTATAGGGCAGACTCATTCCCAAAGCTTCAAATGCCGAGGACATGGTATTAGCTGTGTACATTCCACCACAAGATCCTAAACCAGGGCATGCGTTTTTTTCAATTTCGGTTAAATAATCAGTTTCAATGCTTCCTGAGCTGTGTTGCCCGACGGCTTCAAACACACTGACAACCGTGAGGTCGCGTTCACCCAGCTTTCCGGGTTTGATAGTTCCGCCATAGACAAAGATCCCGGGGATATCCAGTCGAGCCATGGCGATCATGGCACCAGGCATATTCTTATCACAGCCGCCAATACAAAGCACAGCATCCATATTGGCACCGCGACATACCGTTTCAATAGAATCGGCAATGACATCGCGACTGACAAGCGAGCACTTCATTCCTTCCGTGCCCATGGATATACCATCGCTGACTGTTATCGTGCCAAAAGTTTGTGGCATCCCGCCACTGACTCTTATTTGTGCGCTTGCGACATCGGCTAGCCGCCCCAGTCCAGCGTTACAAGGGGTGATATCACTTTGCCCGTTTGCTATACCTATGATGGGTTTCTCAAAATCCTCGTCCTTAAACCCTACGGCACGCAACATGGCGCGATTGGGTGCGCGTTTGTCGCCTTGCGTTACAATATGACTTTTTCGATTCAATCGTATTTTTTCTTGCTCGCTCAACTGGTTCTCCTGATATTCGATTTTGTATTCGGGGGGAAATTTAACACTCCATTATAAATTGGATTAACCCTGATATCCAAATTTTTTATGCAGAATCTTTGATGATTCGGGGTTTCTTTATATACCCGTCCTTTTTTTTGGTGTGCGCCACAGCGTAGTAGACTGGAGATGAGGTGGCTTGCATTTCTAGATGGTTCTCAGCAAAACTTATTTCGTGGTTGAAGGGGATGAGTGGGGTTTGACGATCTCCTGACCATGTTTTGAATTTTTCATTTTTCAAATCCGGGTCCCATTGTTTCAGAAACTCTGGTAACCGAAACACTCTTTGTGCGTAGAGATAATCCAATCGCAGAAGGTCAAAAGACTGTGGATCATTCCTTGTCTCAAAGGTGTCGTAGAAAATTTTATACTGATTTTCCAAAGAATGAGGCGACATGATCTGATTGTTGGACTCCATGTGCTCCAACAAGCGGTCTATTATTTTGACCACCGAATGTGTCTTTGCGAGGTGCTCAAAGCTGAAAGTGAATCGTTTTGAGTTGTAAAACAGATCAAATACCTCCGCAAATTTCTTTAAATATAATGTTTCCAAGGCATTCAAATTTTTGTGTGAAATGAATTCGTAAGGTGGCGACGATTGATATTGGTATTGGTGCTCCTCGATTTCTTTACGGACGGGGGCACCAGGAAGAAATTTTAAAAAGCCCAATTGCAGTTCATGAGGTTTTAGCGCGGCGATTTTTTCAAATGAATCGAGAATTTCTGGAAGTGTTTCTCCAGGCAATCCAAATATTAAATCACAGTGCAAATGAACCGTGCCGATTTCAATCAGGCGGCGCAAATTGGTGAATAGTTTTTCATTGTCTTGCCTGCGTTGAATGGTCGATTGCACAGTTTCTGTAGTCGTCTGAATCCCTATTTCAAACTGAAACATACCTTCAGGTACGGTTGTGAGGAAATCGGTCAAGTCCGAGGTGAGTATGTCTCCAACGACTTCAAAGTGGAAGGAAGCTCCTTCAAAGCGACTCAGGAGTGAAATCAATTCCTTCATACGTTGAGGTTTTAGATTAAAGGTCCTGTCTACGAATTTGATTTGATCGACACCACCACTCAGCAAAAACTCTATCTGCTGTTCTGTTTGATCGTCGCTGAAGTATCGAACCGTGCGATCGAGTGCGGACAAACAGAAGGAACAAAGGTAGGGGCAACCGCGCGAAGTTTCGAGATACACGATTCTATTTTTTAACTCAGGCAGGTCTTCTTCCAGATAGGGTATTTCAAGGGAAGGAAGATCTTCGCCATACTTGGCCCAGCGGATTATTGTTTCTGGAGTGGGTGTTTTCTTTTGTTGTATATGTTCCAAAACTTCTACCCATTTCTTTTCTCCTTCTCCAGAGATAAGGGTATAAGCCGGTTCTTCTGTTGTTAATGGCTCATCGAATGAGACTTCGGGTCCGCCTATGACAATATCAATTTCAGGTGCCTGTTTTTTCAGACGTTCGATGAGTTCAAAGGATTGAGCCCGGTTCCATATATAAATACCAATACCGAGAACACGTGGTTTTTTCTTTAGAATTTCCGCTGAAATTTTCCAAATCGGTTGCCCCAAGGCAAATTCCTGAATCCACACATCCTTGTGTCCTGCCATCCGCGCGGCATTCCTGAGGTACCTCAGGCTGAGTGAACTGTGGATGTATTTTGCATTGATGGTGACGAGTCCGATGGATTCCATATTGTTTTTGAACCTATTTCTGACAATGTTTGCAGTAAAAAGTCGAGCGTCCGGTTTGGACAATACGAGAGATGGGCTCTTTGCAATTCAAGCAAGGCTGGTTCTCCCTTCCATAAACGGTGAATCGAGTCGAGTAATAACCAGGTGTTCCGTCTGCCCCGTAAAAATCCCGGAGAGTCGAGCCACCGACTTTGATGCTCTCGAGTAAAACCGTTTTCAATTCAGCCAGTAGATTCTCCCACCGCTTCAAAGACAGACGTCCCGCTTGTCGCAATGGATGGATACCGGTCCGAAACAGAGCTTCGCAAGCGTATATATTGCCCACACCTGCCAATCGTCGAGCATCCATGAGAAATGCCTTGATTGATATCTTTCGATTTAGTGCCGATTGCTTCATACGCTGAGGCGATGCATCGGGAGTCAGCGGGTCTGGCCCCAAGTGATTGAGAAGAGGGTGACCGCTTTCGCGAGGTGCCCAGACAATACAACCAAATCGTCGGGGATCAATGAAATGCAAAAAAAGATTGGAAGAGAACTGAAAGATAGCGTGGCAGTGTTTCTCCTCTGGATTTCTGGAGGGACGCTGGACCACTCGTCCGCTCATCCCCAAATGAAGAACCATTGCCCCCTGAGAAACTTCCCATAGCAGATACTTTCCCTTGCGGACTACATTGGTTACCCGATGCCCTGACATTTCCTGCTTTAGCAGACCTATCGGAATGGGAAATCGCAAGTCGGCCCGATGAAAAATCATCTCCTCCAGAATTTGATCCTTGATCAAAGGGAGGAGAGCATTTTTCAGCGTTTCTACTTCAGGAAGCTCAGGCATGGGGGATAGGGGGCGTGGCTTCCTGTGTTTTTGTGGCTAGATTATTGTTGCCCGTTCTAAGCCGGAGTTTCATCATCTGCTTTTTCTGCAGGTGCTTTGGCAATAACGACTTGAGCGGGCCTAAGAATTCTATCGTGCAACTGATAGCCTTTAACATGTTCCTGTATGATTGTATTCTCCTCGTGCTCACTTGTCTCCACCTGGCTCAGCACTTCGTGGATGGTGGGATCAAAAGGATTTCCCATGGCTTCAAGAGCTATTACGTTCTCTTTTTCCAAAAGTTTTGCCAGCTCCTTTTGAATCATCTCCACGCCTTCTTTAAGCGTCTCCACTGTGACATTGGAAATAGAAAGGGCGCGTTCGAAGTTATCCTGAATGCTTAAGAGATCTTTGAGAATACGCTCGGAGCCATATTTTCTAATATCAGACTTTTCTTTGTCCAGCCGCTTCTTGTAGTTTTGAGTATCGGCTTGGACTCTCAGAACTTCAGTTTCAAGTTCTCTGATTTTAGCGTCCTTTTCGTTCAGTTGCTCTTGAAGTGCCGCGACTGCGTCGATTTCAATTTCTTCCGTCAGGTCTGAAGCCTCTACATCGAGAATGTCATCTTCCAGGCCATCTTGGCCTTCCGTTTCGATATCTTCCAGATTGTCGGTGTTTTTCTTACTCATAAATAGAAACGTCCTTTTTCAAAGTTGATAGGTTTTTAGAAACCGCGCGGGCAGTTTGCTTTACTATAGAAATCATTTTACTGTAGTCCATCCTCCGAGGGCCAAAAATAGCGACGGTCCCCAAATTTTCGCCATAGCACCCGTAGTTTTCTGCGATCAAACTACAGCCTTCCATTTCCTCATCCAAATCTTCGCCACCTATGAATACCATCGCACCGTCTTGTTCCAGACAGTGATCGAGGAGGGTGATCAATTTGGTTTTTTCTTCGACCGTTTTAAGAAGCCCCTTCATTCTCTCTACATTCGTGCCAAATTCAGGTGAATCCAGAAAGTGGAACGTGCCTTCGACTAAAAGTTCGCTCTTTTCCGGATCCTCTAGAATTTGAGCTGAAAGTTCGAGTGCCTTCTTTTTGAGGCGGTCAAAATGTTCTTTCTCATTTTGAATACGCCTCAAAGCTTCTTTACGAATATTTTTAATGGATTGCCCTGCAAATTCTCTATTGATGTATGCGGAAATAGAGGCCAGTTGCTCCTGAGTCATTTTTTGCTCAATGGGAACGATCTTGTTTTGCAAAACACCCAGCTCTGAATAAAAGACTGCAAGTGCTTCTCGAGGCCCTACTTTAATAAATTCGATGTGCTTGAAAAGTGCATTGGAAAAACTGGGAAGCATGACCAGACCCGTTTGATTGGAAGAATGAGATAAATCAGCGCAAGCACTTTCCAGTGTGTCCTGAAGCGATTGTCGGCTCAGATTAAAAGCCTTAGGAGCTTTCGAGGATGGCATTTTATGGTGGTTTTCTTTTTCCATCAAATGATTGACAAAAAAACGATAGCCCTTTTCAGTGGGAGTCCTCCCTGCAGATTTATGAGGTTGCTGAATGAAACCCATATCAGAAAGATCTGCCATGACATTTCGTATGCTGGCAGGGCTCAAAGATTCGCGTATTTTTTTGGAAACAGTTCTTGAACCCACAGGTTCGCCGAATTGAATGTAATCTTGCACGATTTCGAGCAAAATAGCTTTACTGCGTTCGTCCAGATCGGCGGAAGTCATAATTGTTTGAGTTCCTTAAGTACTGAAGTTGTTTTTACAACCCAATTTTGAAATAAATTATTCGCTGATGATTTGGGTTCCAATGCCTTTTTCTGTGAAAATTTCAAGCAATGCCGCATGTTTTTGGCGTCCATCTATGATATGCGTTTTGTGAACGCCTTTTTTTAGTGCTGTCAAACAACAATTGACCTTGGGCAACATTCCCCCTTTGATAACCTTACTCTTGGAAAGTTTCTTGGCAATAGCTGGGGTCATCTCTGAAATCAGTTTCCCGTCTGCATCAAGTACACCGGGTGCATCGGTCATCAAGATCAATTTTTCTGCTTTCAGTGCAATGGCAATCTCGGCGGCGACAAAATCTGCATTGATGTTCAGAGTTTCATCATCTTCACCCTTTCCCGTCGGAGCAATGACAGGGATGAACCCGTTTTCATCGAGTACCGTCAATATTTTCGGATTGATGCGGGTGACTTCTCCCACCAACCCCAAGTCTATTATTTCCGGGCGTTCGGTTTCTGGTGAGAGCTTAGTTTTTCTATGTCGACGCGCTGTAATCAGGTCGCCATCTTTTCCGGAAATGCCAACAGCATTTCCTCCGTGGCGACTGATGAGGGAAACGATCTCCTTGTTAACCTTCCCGCCAAGCACCATTTCGACAACATCAATGGTCTCTGCACTGGTAACGCGTTGTCCGTCGATGAATTGAGACTTGATGCCCAGAGCATCAAGTGTTTTATTGATTTGAGGGCCACCACCATGAACAATCACAGGGTTGATACCGACGTATTTCATCATGACAATGTCCAGAGCGAAGTTTGTTTTCAACTCCTCGGACACCATAGCGGCACCACCGTATTTAACGACGATGGTTTTACCGTAAAAAGATTTGATGAAAGGAAGTGCTTCGAGCAGGACTTCCGCTTTTTCCAGGCCTTTTTTCATTTTATTCCAGTGAGGCTTGTTTTGATTATCAAGAAATTTTGAAATTACTTATAGTATGTAACGACTCAAGTCTTCGTCTTCGATGATATTTGAAAGTTTTTCTCGTACATTTTCGGCATTTAGAACGATGCTTTGACTTTCCATTTCTGGAGCTTCGTATGAAATATCTTCGAGTAATTTTTCCATGATCGTTTGCAGACGACGCGCACCAATATTTTCGGTTCTTTCATTGACAATGGCTGACATGGAAGCGATTTCTTTTATGGCACTCTCGCTAAAGCTCAAGTCGAGTCCTTCAGTTTTCATCAATTCGGCATATTGTTTGACAAGTGCATTGTCTGGCTCGGTCAGTATTCGCTCAAAATCGTGTTCATTCAATGACTCAAGTTCGACTCGAATCGGGAAACGCCCCTGAAATTCTGGAATCAAATCCGATGGCCTGGCTGAGTGGAAAGCACCCGCTGATATAAATAAAATATGATCTGTCTTGATGATTCCATAACGAGTGTTGACAGAAGCACCTTCTACAATAGGGAGAAGGTCGCGCTGAACGCCTTCGCGTGAAACATCAGGTCCTTGCGCGCTTTGTCTACCACAGATTTTATCGACTTCGTCTATGAATATGATGCCATTATTTTGAGCACGTTCCAGTGCCGTTTGAATGACCTTTTCTTGATCCACCAGTTTTTCAGCTTCTTCCTGCACCAGGATTTTAAATGCATCGGGAGCTTTCAATTTTCTCCGTTTGGTTTTCTTTGGCATGATATTGCTCAACATATCCTTAATGTTGGCGTTCATATCATCCATGCCCGTCCCCATGACATCCACATTAGTGGCTTGCTTGTCTTGCACTTCTATTTCGACTTCGCGATCATCGAAACGTCCTTCTTTGAGATAGGTGTCAAATTTTTCCCGGGTCTTCTGGTAATGTTGTTGACCCAGAGTATCCATGCCTGAATTTTCCTTATCGTGCGAAAAACCAGGTGGAGGAGGGAGCAATAGGTCGAGTAACTTTTCCTTTGCCGCTGATCGAGCTTGTTGGGCGACTTCAAGTTTTTGCTCTTCCTGAACCATGTTTTTGCTCAACTCAACCAGATCGCGGACCATGGATTCGACATCGCGACCGACATAACCCACTTCTGTGTATTTGGAAGCCTCGACTTTTATAAAGGGAGAGTTGGAGAGTTTCGCTAGCCTGCGAGCAATTTCCGTCTTTCCCACTCCGGTCGGTCCTATCATTAAAATATTCTTTGGGGCTACTTCGTCCCTCAAATCGTCTGGTAGTTGTTGTCGGCGCCACCTGTTTCGCAGAGCGATAGCGACGGCTTTTTTAGCTTTGTTTTGCCCAACGATGTATTTGTCTAGCTCCAGCACGATTTTTTTGGGTGTGAGTGAACCCATCAAATCTTCCTGCTGGATTTCTGGCTCATCTGGAACAGCTATCGATTGATCCATTGATCAAAGCTCCTCAATGGTTATATTTGAGTTGGTATAAATGCAAATGGATTGGGTGATATCCATTGCTTCTCTAACAATTTCTTTAGCGGACATTTCGGTGTTTCTCAACAGAGCCTTTGCGGCAGTGACAGCAAACATGCCACCCGAACCTATTGCGAGAGTACCGTCTTCGGGTTCGATGACATCCCCAGTGCCTGAGATAAGAAACGAATTCTCCTTGTCCACAACAATGAGCATTGCCTCCAGGCGTCTCAGCATTTTATCAGTGCGCCAATCTTTAGCTAATTCAACTGCCGAACGCGCAAGATTGCCCTGGAATTTTTCAAGTTTTTCTTCAAAACGTCCAAATAGAGAAAAAGCATCTGCTGTAGAGCCGGCGAATCCTCCTATGACTTTATCGTTGTACATGCGCCGTACTTTGTTGGCCGTGTGTTTCATCACCGTATTGCCTAAAGTGACTTGCCCGTCGCCTCCAAGGGCCACCTGACCATTTCTTCTGACGGCAAGAATGGTTGTTGCGTGCATTGTCATGATATTTTTTATCTAAACTAGAATGATTGCTGGTAGAGCGAAGAAAATTATATTTTATCGCCAGCACCTGTTTTGTTGTGTTCTAAGAAAGACTAACATAAAAGGGAGGGGGAATCCTACCGCTTTTGACGCGCCCTAGGATGTGTTTTATCGTATACTTCTGTGAGTTTGTCAATGGATAGATGCGTGTATTTCTGTGTCGTGGATAAGCTGGCGTGACCGAGCATTTCCTGAATGGTTCGCAAGTCGGCTCCCGCTGAAAGTAAATGCGTAGCAAATGAATGCCGCAGGGAATGAGGCGATATGTTCGGCGGAAATGCATTTCCTTTAATATACTTCTCCAAAACCTTTCTTATTCCTCGAATTGAGAGCGCAGAAGCTCTAAAATTGATGAATAAGGGCAGGGACACAGAGCTTGGATTTTGATTTTTGATCTTGTCTTTGCGAAAGGGGAGGTAATGCTGAACTGCTGAAATTGCCTTTTTCCCAACAGGAACCAGTCTTTCTTTGGAACCTTTACCGAACACCTTGACGGTACCTCTGTTGTAGTCAATGTCTTCAAGTATTAATTGAGAAAGCTCGCTGATACGTATCCCCGTAGAGTAAAATAATTCTAGAATGGCTCGGTCGCGGGCTCCTATGAAACTCTTGGGATTGGGTAGTTCGAGGAGACGAAACATCTCATCCACAGACAGGAAACTAGGGAGCTTACCTGTTTTTTTCGGACGCGGTATAGATTTTACGATATTTTCTTCCAGCCGGCCTTCTCGACATAAAAATTTGAAAAACGAACTCAAGCAGGATAACTTTCTCGTTATGGTAGAGGTCGAATTGGAAGCTTGGTGCAGATAAGCCAAAAAGGACCTAATAGCAATCCGGTCTACATTCTCTGGTTTTATCTCCCCATCGCTCACAGCGTGACCGGTTTCTTGTAGAAATTCAACAAACTGGTTGATGTCGTGGAGGTAACTCGAGAAAGTATGAGCGGAGGCGTTTTTTTCTACTTTCAGATAAACGCTGAATTCCTGAATTGCATTTTTCATTATAATAAGTCCTTTAAAAACAATATACTATTTGAATTTTAAAGGGTCAAGCAAAAGCATTGCTTTTGTTAATCATCAAATTGAGGATTGGGTTATGACATCTCCTAAAGAGGATATAGAAGCAAATATAAAGAGAGCCGAGAACGATTTCGAAAGATTGTCCAGCTTGCGGGAAAAATTGGAGATACTGACAGAACATGTCACAGGAAGAAAGGAAGCTCTGGACGAAGAGATCGAGGAATCCTTGCATGAAGCAATCCAGAATGGGAAAGACTGTCTGGAGCGGATTGCTGAAACGATTGAGCCTAAATTGGGGACTTTGATAAGCGAACGTCTGGAAACCGTGCAAAGAAAAATGGATCGCCTGAAAGAGGAAAATGTCGATGCGGTACAGGCAGAAATTGAAAAAGCGACCCCTGCATTGCTAAATAGCTTAATACAACAAGCCGATTCTATGCTGATTCTGAAAATTAAAACGGCCGAAGAAAAGCTGAAAACTCAATTGAAAGAAGAACTAGCGGCTGAAGCCAACAAACAGCGTTTGGAACTCGAACAGAAAATCAAACTGGCGATGTTGCTCGGTTGCGGTGCCTTGGGAGGGGTTATCCTTACAATTGCAATGGTTATGCTACGGGGATAGTTTTTTTAAATGGTCTGACTTGCAAGATCAGGTTATCAGCCAAAACAGAAAAAATAATAGTATGAAAGACAGGATGACCTGTAACGCAAAATTGAATCCGGGTCCGGTGAACAATATTAAAAACGTCGCGGCGCAAAGAATCAAAAAAGCTAGAACGAGCCGGGTGCGTTGCGATAGAACGGGCTCTACTTCGTTTTTATTGTGTGATCCAGAATCGGACATATGGGTTTAAATCTCAGAGATAGGGGAAAACATCTTTTTTAAATCTTCAACGATCAGAATATCTTCTGCTTCCGATAGAATTTCCTGACCCGTCATTTCCGGTGAAGGAATGCCCGGAAAATCCTCACCTAAGTTGTTCTTAAATTCGAGACGGGGATAAGTATTCAAGTATTCCTTAATATCAGCCGGACTAAAACAGCTCTGAATCTCCGCCATGAAGTGCTTGAGAGTGCTTTCTAAAAACTGTACCCGATCGAAAACCCCCCTGTAGTTTTCCTCAATAGTCAAAGAATAGCTGATTTGAAAAGGCCGCACACTCAAAGGCTTATTACCAGCCTCCTTGGTGTTGGTAGGGTAGAGGTAGCGCAATTTCTGGCTCAGCAAACGTAGCTTCTGGTACTCCGCACAAAATTTTTCTCCGATGAGAAAAGACATCCCTGCATAAACCCCGTGATTTTCGGCAATATCCAAAGCCTCTTCACAGCAGTTTTTGATCTGATAAGTATCCATTGAGTAAACAAGTGGTGACGATTTATAATAAGAGCATTATTTCCAAATTTATCAAATAAGTAAATAGCTAATTTGATTTAACTATAGGATATTTCGAAATTTTATTGAAAATCATTTCCGCATCATGATTTTCATTTGGAAGTGCATATGAAACCGAATTGATTACCATTTCACCTTCAATGATAGAGAAACTGAAAATCACGTTCCCTTTGCCTTGTTTTGAAAAATTAACATCATAAATTGATCGATTAAAATATGGATATTTCCTCCAATATCCTTGAGAAGCACTTTGCATTGTGAAGTGCCCATTAATAATGATTTTAGTATTATTTAGTTTGTAAGAATCAATAGTGCCTAGTTCATCAATGATATTTGTTATGACTTGTGAAATGCTTTCAACTTCCTCATCTAACTGCTTTGAAGAAAACGAGTGAGGATAGTGAAATAATCTAGAAATTTTTCCTAGATCTGAATTTTTACTGGCGTCTAGATATTTTTCTGAGATGTCTTTTGCTTCGTTATCATAATTTCGTTGCCAGGAATTCAAATTCCAAGTGCCATTCTCTTTCATAGTTGCCACAAAATTTTGGCTTTGGGTTTTATTTCCAAAAAAACTTTTTTCAGGGGGACTTGTTGCCATAATGAGTGCATTGGAAAGCCTTGATTGTTCGACGTTGTACCTAAAGAAAGGCCATATTTCTTCAACTTCTTGTCTTATTAAATCAATTTTTTCAACACTAATATCAGTCTGGTATTTTAATGCCAATGCAGGTGTTCCTTTTGTGAAATGCATTTTGCCCATACCTAGGATTTTAATTTCTTTACCTGATGGGAGCTTTTGAGTTGTGGTTTGGGGTGATGAAGAACCTAGATTAAAAATTAATGCACTTAAAAGTATTAAAATTTTGAGTTTCATAAAAGGTCAATCCTTTTTAATATTTTGGAAGTTGAAAATTTGTAACAAGGTATTTTTTCGATTGCAGCTCATACCCTATGACCTAGGTCTCATATTTTTAACAATAGCCTTTTATATTGGGCATGGGAACCTATTTTTCGGATAAGGATTTAATATTCACTTTAAATACGGATAATGAAAATCTAAGGTATTTCGATTAAAATTGCGGAAAGTCCCATTCGTGGCTGCGTACGGGGGGATTTTGTGGGTTGAGGTAACTTTCGACTAAAATTTTGTTTTTTGTGTTGTCTGCTTTGACCACTACTTGTTTGTTGCGTTCTGGATTTGGTTTGTTTGCTACGATGGCTACATCTGGCGGTATGAGTGGGATTCCGCTCTTTTTTATCATTTTTAACTCTTCGGCATGGAACTCTCCGGGCGCGTCGACCATATACCATTCTGCATAGCCGATGTTTGAGAACATCCATTGCACGAATCGGGACGGTTTTTTTTCTCCTGAAATTGCGTGAAAGGATGAGCGTTTTAGTTGGCGTTTGGAGGAAACGTAACGGACTACGTTTTCAGCTTTTTGGAGTGATGGATATTCGCTATCGCCATAATCCAAATAAAAGAGGGGCAACATCAGCAGAAACCCCAGTCCAATGCCATAGGAAGCTTTCATAATAAATTCCGCTCGCAAATGATTCCAGGCCAGTGCGATCGATAAGAAATCAATCAATGACTATATTATGCAAGAGTATAATGGTCAACGCAAGCTATGAGCTGTTGAACTAGGGGAGGGTGTTTCTCTTCGGTCTGTTAAGTCAAGCTATAGTGCTATTTTGATGCGGGGAGTGGCCAGAATTCAAATTCTTTATCGTTTTCTGGCGTGATTTCGGTATTCTCAATAGCCGATGTTTTTTCGATCTTCACAGGATCCGGCTTTTCGGAGTCACGGAAATAATCTGGTTTGGATGCGAGATGTTCTGCGGGTGCTGTGTCGGGGGAGAAACGAACAAAATCTGGCACCACAAAACAAGCCGCTACGAGAAGAATCACCACAATATCCTTCATCTTGGGGCCGCCGGTTCTTTTTGTCAGATATTGGAGCATGTCTCTTTGACGGGTGTAAATATTATCAGTATTTGAGTGGCAATTTAAAATAACGCTAATTAATTCAAAGCATTATTTTAATGTGTATCTGTTAATACAATATAAGATTTACCGTCTATATGTCAAGTGTAAATGTATTCTTTTTTACTTGATTTTTAATGACTTGGCCTTGGTTCGGGAGGGCTCTTTTCTGTGATTGTTCGCTTGATCTCGTAACGGTACTTTTGGGTGGATGAAATAATTTTATCAAGAGGGTTTTGTTTTGGTCGATAATAGAGGAATATAGATGCATTATTTGGCCTAACTTTTTTAGGAATAGACTTTTGAGTTCTGGACGAATCCGACATTTGATGGTCATAGGCGGAGGACCTTTTCAGGTTCCTGCGATCAAGACTGCAAAGGCTTTGGGATTGAAGGTCGTTGTTACGGACTACAATCAGGAAGCTGAGGGGATGTTGCTTGCGGACTATCCCTTGGTGGTAAGTACTCGAAATATCAATTTGACGGTCAATGCGGCGAAGCAGTTCCACAATGCCTGCCCTCTGGATGGGGTGATGACGATTGGAACGGATGCTTCGCAAACGGTTTCGGCTGTGGCCAATGCTCTGAACTTACCGGGCATTCCTTTTGATGTTGCTGAACGTGCTACGGATAAGATCAAAATGCGCCAATGCTTGAAGGCGGGCGGTGTCCCTGTTCCTGATTTTCGTCCAATATGGACATTGGGGGAGGGGGAGCGGGCGATGGATGAGATGTCTCTGCCGCTTGTCATCAAACCTTGTGACAATATGGGGGCTCGCGGGGTTCGTAAAATTGTAAGTCGCTCTGACTTCCGACAAGCTTTTCGTGAGGCAAAGGAGGCATCTATCAGCGGAAAGCTGGTGCTTGAAGAATTCATGGATGGTCCTGAGTTGAGCCTGGACGCTTTGGTCTTCAATGGAAAAACTGTAATCACTGGGGTTGCAGATCGAATCATAGAGCGTTCCCCTTGCTTTGTTGAAACGGGGCACACTTTGCCTTCAATATTGCCCGAGGCTGATCTGAAAGCGGTGGAGGCTATTTTCATCAAAGCCATTCAGACTCTGGGAATCAACATAGGGGCGGCAAAAGGTGACATTAAATTCACATCCGAGGGGCCGAAGGTGGTCGAAATTGCCGCGCGCCTGAGCGGTGGTTGGATGTCGAGTTATACGTATCCGCTTGCTACGGGTGTCGATTTGGTCAAGGCCGCTATTCAAGTGGCTTTGGGAGACACGCCGACCGACCTGAAACCTCATTTAAACCTGGTTGCGGCTGAAAGGGCTTTGATCCCGCCGCCGGGAAAAATCCTCTCCGTTCAGGGTGTAGAGGAAGCGCGTAAAATCAAGGGGGTCAAGGAAGTCATCTTGATGAAGGAAGCGGGGGATCGTGTCGAAGAATTGAATAGCAATCTGGGCAAGACGGGACACGTTATCACGGTCGGCAAAACACGTGAGGAAGCGATTCGCATCAACGATCTGGCTCGGGCCTGCATCAAGATCGAAATGGGATCTCCCACGCAGTTGACTTGGGACATCATCCGCAACAACGCTCGAAAAAAATTCTATGCGGCTTGCAAGGCTTGCATTATTTGTGATGGCGCAGAATGCGCGGGTAAGGTCCCGGGAATTGGCGGAATTGGCAGTGGCGAATCTTTCACTGAAAATTTGCGTGCTCTGGCTCGTTATAAAATCAATCTGCGTACGATTCATAATGTCAGAGAGCCAGACCTCAGTATCCAGCTATTCGGTCACAAGCTGGCTCTCCCTATTCTGGCGGCTCCGATTACAGGAATGGAAACGAACCTGGCTGGGGGAATGGGTGAGAAGGACTATGCAGATGCGGTGCTGGACGGTTGCTTGAGTTGTGGGTCGCTCGGTATGGTTGGCGATGGTGCCAGCCCACAAAAATATTTGATCGGTTTGGAATCGATTCGCGAACGTGGCGGTTTGGGCATCCCTTTTTTCAAACCTCGTGAATACAATCTGGATATCATCAAGCGTTTTAAGGCGGCGGAAGATGCGGGTGCGATTGCTGTGGGCATTGATATCGATGCGGCTTCGTTCAAGACCATGGCTCTAAAATCACAGAGAGTGGCACCGAAGACAGTGGACGAGTTGCGCGAATTGAAAAGTTATTTGTCCGTCCCCTTTATTCTGAAAGGCATCATGAACGTCGAGTCTGCTCTAGCCGCAATTGAAGCGGGTGCTGATGCCATTGTGGTGTCCAATCACGGGGGAAGGGTGATGGACACGATGCCGGGAACGGCTGATGTCTTGCCCGAGATTGCCAATGCTGTTGGCGGACGGGCTAAAATTCTGGTCGATGGTGGCATTCGAGAAGGAATCGATGTGTTGAAGATGTTGGCTTTGGGAGCGGATGCGGTCATGATTGGGCGACCGATCTGTATCTCTGCTTTTGGCGCGGGGCAGGAAGGTGTCGAATTTTACTTGAATCAGAAACGGGAAGAGTTACGAAAAGCGATGATACTGACGGGCAATGCACGGGTCACTCAGATTGATGCTTCGACCCTGGCAAGAAACTCCAAAGGAGAATGGCGATGACTCGTAAACGAACACCGATCAAATTAGTTACCCGCGTGCAAGCGGATACACCTTCTTTGGCCTTGAAGAAATTGAAAGCGGAGCAGGGAGCAACAGGGATCAAATTGTCTACTGAAGATTCGGCCATGAGTCATGCGCAGATTGAGGACTGGGTGGCCATGGCAAAGGGGATACTCCCGGTTCATGTCAAAATAGGCGGTCCAAATGCCAGAAATGATATCAAAAATATTTTGCCGATGGATATTGATGGCTTGATCGGTCCGATGATTGAGTCTCCTTATGCTCTGGAAAATTTTATCTGCGCAGTGCGTGATTTCAGCTCACCCTTGCAATATCGCCGTATAAAAAAATGCATGAATCTGGAAACTGCATTTGCGGTCAAGCATTTGGATGAAATCCTGGATTCCTCCTTTGCAAAGGAAATCGACGAGGTCACACTCGGATCGAGCGATCTATTGCAATCGCTGGGAGCGAAGCGAAGCGATGCGAAATTTATGGATCTTATCCGAACGACCCTTCTTCGTGTAAAAGAAAAAGGTTATTCTGTATCTCTCGGTGGTGGGATTCAGCCCACTACGATTGACGAATTACTTAAGGAGACACAACCATCAAGGTTCAACACCCGTATTTTAGGCTTTTCTTGTGATGGTCGGGAGAGTTTCAAACCTGCTGTGACAGAGGCTCTGCGCTTTGAATTGTTGATGTTGGAAAATGACCTCAAAAAAGGTTATCTGAGTTTGGATGAGGAACATTGCCGCGCTCTGGAAATTAAAAAGCGATTGGACGGATGACAATTTCTCTGTTCAATCTCTGACAGCTTGCAATATTTCCCTCCCTCTTTAATCAGTAACGCGTTTTATACTTCCGCTCTTTACTTTCTATTGCTCTTCTTACAAAGGTGGTGGCGATCTTTGCGCTTCTAGGATAGAATTTATAGGTGGCAGATCAAAATAACATCCCAAAGGTTTCGATCATCGTTCCGACTTATAACCGGATCGATTTTTTGAAGGAATGCCTGCAATCAATAGAAGAGCAGACTTTTCGTGACTATGAAGTCATCGTCATAGACGATGCATCTGCAGACGAAACAGAGGAATTCTGCCGATCCACTCCTGAAATTCAATACATTCGGCTTCAACAAAACGAAGGTGTTTCTAAAGCGAGAAACGTTGGCATTCGATCAGCCTTGGGACATTATATATGTTTTCTGGATTCGGACGATTTATGGCAGGAAAAAAAACTGGAAGCGCAAACTACCTGGATGGAGTCTCACCCCGATTGCATGGCTATTCACACAGATGAAATCTGGATTCGAAACGGTCGCAGGGTGAACCCAATGAATCGTCACGCAAAATACGGAGGCTATATATTCGAACATTGCCTACCGCTTTGTGTTGTCAGCCCTTCCTCTGTCATGCTGAGGGCAACACTGCTGGAAAAAGTCGGTTTGTTTGACGAGTCTTTACCCGCTTGCGAAGATTACGATCTATGGTTGAGAATTTCAGCGAGCTACCCTTTTCATTATTTGACCGAAAAACTAACTGTAAAACGGGGCGGGCATGAAGATCAATTGTCTCGAAAATATTGGGGGATGGACCGTTTTCGGGTCCATTCACTCATCAATTTATTAGAGTCGGGGATTTTGAACTCCCGCCAAAGGATAGCGACAGCGCAAACTTTGCAAGAAAAATGTCGTATTTTGATATTGGGATTCTCTAAGAGAGGAAAAACGAGTGAGGTATTGGAATATCAAGAAATCATCGAGAAGTATACAATTCCTGTGGGGCTGGAGGGCGAATGACAGTTAGGAATATTTCTAAAGGCATCGTTTTATTCATAGTTCTTTTGATGGCCCAAACCGTTTCAGCTGAAAAAAAGCCATTGATTGCTTTGAGTAAGCTGAAAGACCAATGCATCGCTATTATCGAGACTGCCAGCCAAGATAAAAACTCTTACGTGCGTAGTGCCGCGGCACGCGCAAGCGGCGAGTCGGAGAACCCGGCACTGATCCCTCATTTGCAAAAGGCGGCTCAGGATATTTACCACAACACACGTTTGTTTGCCTTGCAGGGGATGAAAAACATTTCGGCGCAAGAAGCCCTGAAACTGGCTGAAAAATTGAAGGACGATACAAATGTATGGGTTCAGGCAACAGCGATAGAGATGCTTGGCGATCTTGGAGGCTCAAAGTACAAGGAACAAATACGTCCTTATCTGGAGTCCGACGATCCGGCAGTGAGGCTTTCAACTGCGGCGGCCTTGATCAAAATGGGAGAAACTGATAAATACGAATTCATTCTGGAACCATTGAAACGCTCGGACTCAATCTATATCTATCATGCCATAGGCTATCTGGGGAAAATAGGGAGCAAGGAAGCACGCTCTCACCTCATTCCTTTACTGGACAATCCAGAGGTGGAAATCGTTTTTTATGGTCTCAAAGCTATCGGCAAGAATGTGCGTGCGGATATGATTCCTCGATTGACTGAGTTGAGCCATTCAAAAAATCCATCTATTCGTCATCAAGCGGCTTTGGAGTTGGGAAGACTGCCTTCCCACTTTACTCGTGACCGGTTGAAACAACTCTGCAATGACTCGGATGGAATGGTGCGAATCGCCTCAGCTGTGGCTCTCAAACGATTCAATCAAAAGGCTTGTGACGGTGTTTTTGCCGAGGTATTGGCCGATCCGGATTTTGGAATTCGCAGTGCTGCGGCGCGCGCTCTGGGTGAAACCTATTTGAGCAACCGCGTTCAATTGCTGGATAAGGCTTCGCAAGACTCTAATACGCGAGTCCGTACGGCGGCAACCCGGGCGATTGGCATGATGGGTGGATCTGAGGCTTTCCCAATGCTCATTCGACTTCTGGGTGATAAAAATATGGCGGTACAGGCCTATGCGGCTGGAAACCTTTTGCGAATATTGAAGTGAAGAAATGTCACCCTTCTGACGTTCTTCCGTAGATATCCTGATAACGGGTGATATCGTTTTCGTCTAGCTTGGAACCACTTTGAATTTCAATCAAAATAAGAATCTCGGTGCCGGGATTGCTCAATCTATGGCGCACTCCTTGCGGGATAAATATAGATTCATTGATATTTAGAAAAAAGCTCTCGCCATCTTTTTCGGCATTTGCCTGACCTTGAACAACGGTCCAATTTTCACTTCTGTAGACATGAGATTGCAGGCTTAATTTTTCGCCAGGAAAAACCTCGATACGTTTGACCAGATAATTTTCCCGTTCCTCCAGTACCGTATAAGATCCCCAGGGTCTGTCTACACTAGGAGAAGTTACAGATTCCAGTCTCTTGTCACTTTTTAATTTTTCGGTGATTTTTTTAACTTCCTGCGCCCGGCTTTTATCGCAGATGAGTAGTGCGTCTTCGCTATCAACAACGATGATATTTTTCATACCCAGTACAGCCAACAATCGGTGATTGCCTTGTAATATCGAATTTTGGCAATCTATGGCGAGGACATCACCTGAAATAATGTTTCCCTCTGGATCTTTCGGGAGTATTTCATCCAAAGCACTCCATGCACCCACATCGTTCCAGGCAAAGTTGGCGGGGACAACGACAGACTGCCTGGATTTTTCCATGATGCCATGATCTACGGAAATGGAGGGCAGGGATGCGTAACGTTTTTTTCCTTCATCCGTGAAAATTTTGTAGGAGAATTTACCCTTATTATCACAAATCAAGTCGTCGATACCTTCAATGATCTTATAACTATCCGGCATATACCTTTTCATAGCATCCAAAAAGGTGGCGGCTTTCCAAAAAAACATTCCGCTGTTCCAGAAATAACCGCCTTCTTTGAGAAATTTTTGGGCTAGAATAGCATCGGGCTTCTCTGTGAAACGCTCTATTTTAAAAGAAGTTTCATCCAGGGGATCGCCTTGCTTGATATAGCCGTAGCCTGTCTCGGGACTGTTCGGGCGAATTCCAAGAGTGACTAGGAATCCTTGCTCAGCAAGTTGCTGAGCCTCTTGCACAATTTTCTGAAACCCCACCTGATCGCCGATGAAATGGTCAGCGGGAAAAATACCCATAATTGCAGAGGGGTGTTCTCGGGCGATCCATTGTGCGGCGAGACCAATGGCGGCGGCAGTATTTTTCCCTTCAGGCTCGGCGAGTAAATTGCCGGGTGGAAAATTCACTTCTGCCAATTGTCGGCAAGTTTCGTCAGCGTGATTGTGGTTGGAGACAATGAGCGTTTGTTCAACAGAAGCAAGGGGTATTAAACGTTGAAGAGTCCCTTGAATCAGTGTGGAGCTGTTGTTGTCTATATTTAATAGTTGTTTGGGGTGATTTTCCCGGCTTCTAGGCCAGAACCGAGAACCGCTACCCCCAGCTAAAATTATATTAAAAAACATTTCTGAATTGTTTTTGCAGAGGGCAAGAAGACCAAAAATAGCAAGTCTTTACTAATAGATTATTGGAATTATTTGTGTTAGCTTTCCAAATTCGATTTCAACGAAGTATCTGAAAAAGGCTTGGATGAGCCTACGAATTTCAGAACCATTCTAGCCCAATTTTCATCAAAGGACTAGCAAATTGAGTTTTTATTGCTCTCATTGTCAATAAATGAGGCTATTTCCCGGAGTGTTTTTTAGTTATGGACCAAGTATCTTTTTACCTTTTTCTGGTTTTCGTTTTCGCTATCACTATGTTGGGAGGATGGCTGCCAACGATCAGAATTTGGTCCAAAGTTACATTCAGCGCAGTTATTAGCTTTTGCGCAGGAATCTTATTGGGTGCTGTTTTTTTTCATATGTTACCCGAAATTGCTCCTGTGCTGGGTGAAGATTTGGGAACACCTATCATGGTTGGATTTTTAACAATTTTTCTCATGGAAAAATTCATCATGGTTCACCCCTGCGAGGAAGGAGAATGCGACTTTCACAAGGTCGGAATGTCGGCTTATTTTGGCATTGGATTTCATAGCCTTCTGGAAGGTGTAGCCATTGGAGCAGGAAGTTTGATGAATTTGAGCCTGATTATTTTCATAGCTGTAGCCATTCACAAATTCCCAGCGGCTCTTGCCTTGAGCGGTATGTTAGTGAAAGGCGGCGAATACAGTAAAAACAAAATATTATTTTCGATGTTACTGTTTTCACTGGCAACCCCTGTTTCAGCCTTAATTGCTACCTCTTTTTTACACACTATGAATGATTTTTTTGTTGCCGTTGCCATTGGTGTTTCAGCTGGAACCTTCTTGTTCATATCTATTGGAGACCTCTTGCCTACTGTTTATGAGGAACACCGGGGTGGATTCAAAAACCTGCTCTGTCTGGGAACTGGCATTGTTATGATGATCATAACCAAAGGTGCCCTTTAAGGTCGTTGCCTGAGTCCATTTTTCTGCTTTACCATGCTTAATTCATCAGGAGAAATGATTTCCCCTCATCTATGAAGTTTCCTGAGTTAAAATTCTTCCTGCCTTTTTTTCTTAAATACCGTCGCCAAATGGCGATTGGTATCGTTGCTTTATTACTCACCGATTCTGCCGGACTTGCCATTCCCTGGGCAATCAAGTCAGTTGTTGATTCCTTATCCTCTGGCATGGGTAAGGAGGGACTTGTGTCAATGGCGGGCTTGATATTTTTTCTATCCTGTATACAAGCGGCGTCACGATTTGGGTGGAGAAAGTATTTGTTTGGTCCGGCCCGTCTCATCGAACGCGATCTTTTGAATCGTTTGTTCCAGCACTTTCTTTCCCTCGACACTTCCTTTTATCAACGCCATTCTGTTGGGGATATGATGTCGCGGGCTACCAATGATCTGCGTGCTGTTCGAGATTTTGTTGGTCTGGGACTCCTCATCTGGGTGGATGCTGTGGTGGTGATCATTTCAGCCTTGGGATTGATGTTCTGGATTCACCCTGTTGTTACCTTCTGGGTTCTACTGCCACTCCCCATTGTCTCGATATTATTCTTTAATTTCATACGAAAAATTGGTGAAGGGCACGAAGCCGTACAGGCGCATTTATCTACGATCACTTCTCATGTTCAGGAAAATGTGGCGGGCATTCGAACCCTGCATACTTTTGTTCAAGAGGAACATCAAAAGAATAAATTTGATGGTCTCAATCGTGAATACATTGACAAAAATCTTAAGGTAGCCAAGCTTTACGGCATATTCAGCCCATCTTATATTTTCACCTTGGGTATTTCGGCACTCATATCACTATGGATTGGGGGCAAGGCAACATTGGCGGGTGAGATGACGATGGGTGAGTTTGTTGCTTTCAATGGCTATCTGCTAATGCTCTCCTGGCCAATGATGGGCCTGGGTTACGTGATCAATTTGGGACAAAAAGGCCGAGTGGCAATGGGACGTCTGCTCGAGATATTCAATGCAAAATCCAGTGTCAATGATTCAGGATCAGAGAATCATGAAATTCGCGAAATCAAAGGAAAGGTTGAGTTTCAAGCACTGAGTTTTTCCTACCCAAATACAAACAAACCCAGTCTGCATGACATTGATTTACTCATTCCGCAGGGTCAAAGACTGGCCATTGTTGGGAAAGTAGGAGCGGGAAAAACGACACTCGCCAATCTGATCTTGCGTTTGTACGATCCCGACTCGGGGATTGTTAAAATTGATGGCCTTCCAACCAGTGAAATTCCTTTAGCTATTTTGCGACGAAACGTGGTTCGGGTCGAGCAAGAGCCATTCCTTTTCTCTATGTCCATTCGCGATAATATTGCACTGGGAGATCCCTCGGCAGAGGATTCTCAGATAGATTCCGTTGTGCGTTGCGCGGGACTATCTACAGACATGAAACGTCTACCGGAAGGACTGGATACCATCATTGGTGAACGCGGAGTCTCTCTTTCAGGAGGACAAAAACAAAGGGTGGCTTTAGCAAGAGCTTTGCTTCTGCAACCCAAGGTACTCATTTTAGACGATGCCTTCTCGGCTTTGGATGCTGAAACAGAATCACAGGTCATGACAGATATTATGTCCGAAGTGATAGGCGCAACCGTCATTCTTATCACGCAAAAAATGCAGGCCGCACGAAAAGCAGATTTTATTATATTTATGGAAGCTGGAAAAATTCTTGAGCGGGGCACTCATGCCGAACTGATGGACAGGAATGGGAAGTACGCTAAAACCTATCGCAATCAGGAATTGGCAATGGACATGGAGATCACCTTACAATGAATGCGCGGCAGGGTGAATCACTTGAAAATATCTATAAAGACTGGGCATTGTTTCGCCGCATCCTCTCGTATTTATTTCCTTTTAAAAAGTTGGTGGCACTGGCCATTCTTTTATTGCTCGTTGTTTCAATTTTAAATCTTGCAGGTCCATTCCTCACAAAAATTGCAATAGACGACCACATCGCCGTTGGCAAAATTGAAGGGCTGAATAAAATTGCGGTGATGTACCTTGGAATACTGATCGTGGCTTTCGCTTGTCAATTCGCGCAAATATGGCTTTTGCAATGGATTGGACAAAGAGTCATGTACGGTATGCGAACAGAAATTTTCGCACACATGCACCGTCTTTCATTCCGCTACTTTGATAAAAATCCTATCGGTAAAATTGTGACCCGGGTAGTCAACGATGTCGAATCATTGAACGAGATGTTGACCTCTGGACTGATTTTAGTTTTTAACGACGTTTTCACACTGCTTGGGATTTTTTGTGTTCTGCTTTATCTGGACTGGAGGCTTGCACTAGTGGTTTGCATTGTGTTTCCATTTCTGGTGATCGCCGCCAAGGCCTATAGAATAAGAGCACGCGATGCAGTTAGGAAAAATCGATCGCATGTCAGCCGAATCAATTCTGCATTGGAAGAAAATTTATCAGGGATGTCCATCCTGCAATTGTTTGGCAAGCAGGATGCCTTTTACAAAAACTTCTCCTCAGCCAACGAAGACAAATTAAAAGAAGATTTGCGATCCCTTCATTACAGCGCAGTTTTTATGCCTTCCATCGATCTGTTCAGCTCGATAGCGATTGGATTGGTCATTTGGTACGGTGGAGGACGCTTCGTGCAAGAACAAATTCCTTTGGGAGTTCTGGTTGCCTTCCTTCAATATCTTCAGAAATTTTTTGAACCTGTTCGTGATCTTGCTGAAAAATTCAATATCATCCAAACAGCGATGGCATCATCGGAACGAATTTTTGAACTGCTGGACACACCGGTAGATGTAATCAATCCCGAAAAGACAGAACCTTTGAATAATATTCAAGGGCATGTGGAATTTAAAAATGTCTGGTTCGCCTACAATGAGGACGATTATATTCTGAAAGACATTTCATTCACTTTGGAACCGGGTGAAACTTTAGCCATCGTTGGCGCGACCGGATCGGGGAAATCAACGATGATAAATGTTCTTTGCCGATTCTATGATATCAATAAAGGTCAAATTCTTATCGATGGACGTTCCATAAAGGATATGGATAAATACGAATTGCGTCGCCAAATCGCACTCGTTCCACAAGACGTTTTTCTGTTCAGTGGTAATATTCTGGACAATATACGGCTGGGCAACCCATCACAAAAAATGAACGAAATCACAGCCGTGGTCGATGCTGTGAATGCTCAGGATTTGATAGATAATCTATCTGGCAAATACGAATATGAAGTAGGCGAGGGGGGTAAGGGGCTTTCATTGGGGCAAAGACAGCTCATCTCTTTTGCGCGTGCATTGGCTGTCGATCCACGGATACTGATCCTTGATGAAGCGACCTCCAGTGTTGATTCGGAAACTGAAATATTATTACAAAAAGCTGTCGCTGAATTGACACGTGGAAGAACCAGTATCGTGATTGCTCACAGGCTTTCAACGATAAAAAATGCTGATAAGGCATTGGTTTTAAAAAATGGCGAAATTGTGGAGTGGGGAAACAGAAAGGAATTGCTCCGTAAAAAAGGAATTTTTTACAACCTCTACAAACTTCAATCTGAGGAAGTATAGATCAGTGATTTGATAATACATCCCCTAGGCTTTGGAATTTCTCCTTGCTATAAGGATTTATTCAACATTCCCATACAACAGGGAATATTTACGCTAATAAACTAACTAAAATTAGAGATTTGCTAAGGAAAAATAAACCCGGCTTAAAGTTGCAAATCTACCATCAATAGGTTACATTCACAGTAGAGACGTAGTTAGCCTTGAAATACAGGCTAAGGATTATGCGAGAGAGTTGAAACTTGGAGCTAGTGTCATGGATAAAAAAGCCAGAGTGACTGCGGCAGAAATTTTGAAGGTTGTTCCGATCACCAGGAAAACATTGTGGCTTTGGCAGAAAAAATACCTCTTTTTTCCAGATCCTCAAAAAGAAGCTCATCCAGGAGGAAAAGGCATTGTCGGGTATTATCCTGCCTGGGTTAAGGAACGTTGTCAGAAAATTTATTCTCTGCAAAGGCAGGGTTACACCATAAAAATGATACAGGATTATATCCGAGTCGAGTTGACAGAAAAATCGACAAGGAAACTATTGATCGTTGACGATGAGAAGAAATTTGCTGATCTTTTAAAGGGCTATTTTGAGAAACATGATTTTTTAACTGAAGTTGCATACGATGGCTTAGAAGCAGGCATAAAGGTTGCCCAGTTTTCACCAGCGATTGTGATTCTGGATTTGGCCTTGCCTGGATTGAGCGGCATCAATGTTTGTAAAAATATCAAACAAAACAGCGGCATTAAAGATGTGAAAATAATTGTTGTGTCTGGGGATTTAAGGTTCACTGAAGGCGATGTTCATTCCGCTGGAGCCGATCAATATTTCCCTAAACCAGTAGATTTTGTAAAACTTCTGGAGGTTTGTGAAAGCTATGTCAGTATCCCTGAAGAATAAAAACTGTTCATAGATTCCTTCCTGTTGGAACCTCCCGTTTTTTATGGTAAAGTCTGCCTTGTCTGGCAATCTTAAGCCACCACCTAAAACTTTATTATCTCGGCGATTTCCTTTGAATAATTCAAAAGTTACCCACTTGGAAAACAGGGCTAAACAACTCCGACGAAAAATTTTGAAATTGATTCATAAGGCAGGGTCTGGTCACCCCGGAGGAAGCTTGTCGGCTACAGATATTCTGACAGCTCTTTTTTTCGGTGATATCCTGCAATATGATCCTAAAGATCCCAAAAAACCTGGACGAGACAGATTTTTGTTGAGCAAAGGTCATGCATCGGCTCTTCTATACTGCACCCTTGCTGAAGCGGGATATTTTCCTGAGGAAGATTTGGCCGATTATAGAAAAATCAACAGCAAGTTGTTTTTATCGGGTCATCCTCATCCCAAAACACCGGGCGTCGAAATTGCTTCGGGAAGCTTGGGGCAGGGCTTGAGCGTGGGCCACGGCATTGCTTTGGGAATTCGACCTGAATTTCCTTCTGCACGTGTTTATGTTGTTCTAGGAGATGGAGAGCTTCAGGAAGGGCAGATATGGGAAGCCGCAATGTCTGCCGCTAAGTTTAAAAGCACCAATTTGATTGCCATTGTGGACAATAATAAGGTTGCACAGGATAATTTGACGAAAGATTTAAAAGACCTTGAGCCATTGGAAGACAAATGGAAATCTTTTGGTTGGGAGACCCTTCGCATTGATGGCCATGATATGTCTCAGATAATGGAAGCATTGCAAAAACCGGTGAATCCAGAGCAACCAAGAGTCATCATAGCTGACACTATCAAAGGCAAGGGCGTTAGTTTTATGGAAGGACAAACAGCTTGGCATGGCGTAGCTCCTAACGATGAAAAACTGGAAGAGGCTCTCAAAGAGCTGGAGTAATCAATAAATACCAGAGCTTGATTTTACCCCTATTGTATTCATTTTCAGGGTCAACAAAGCTCTTTACCCAATATTATTTGTCAATTTGAAAGGTCTGTGATGGTAGACGGAGCGACACGAGATGGTTATGGCGCAGGACTGGTAGAGCTGGGAGCCAGCAATCCAGATATCGTTGTATTAGATTCTGGTGTGAGTGATAGCACTCGATCAAAAAAGTTTGGTGATAAATACCCTGACCGTTTTTTCAATATGGGGATCAGTGAAGGCGATATGGTTTGTACTGCGGCAGGATTGGCGCAGGCGGGCAAAATTCCCTTTGCAACTAGCTTTGCCTGTTTCCTTCTGGGAAGAAGCATGGATCAAACCTTGGTCAGTGTGGCTTATTCGAATACCAACGTTAAAATGGTTGGCACTCACTCAGGTCTAGCTGTAGGCGAAGACGGTCCCAGTGCTCAAATGATTGTGGATTTGGCCTATACACGCGCAATTCCCAATATGACCGTCATTCAACCCGCAGATTGGGAAGAGGCTCGACAAGCAACTCTCGCACTTGCAGAACTCAAAGGACCGGCTTATATGCGCTTGGGGCGATCCAATGTTAAGGGTATCTACGAAGAGGGTAGTTATAAATTTGAAATCGGCAAAGCCAGTGTTTTGAAGCAAGGTAGCGATGCTGTTATTTTTGCAACGGGCTCCATGGTTGAGGAAACTCTGAAAGCCATTGAACAGATTGGATCTGATTTGGATGTGACGGTGGTTAATATTTCCACCTTGAAACCTTTGGATGAAGCTACAATTCTTGATCAGGTTGGAAAAAATAAAGCTGTGATCACTGCAGAAGATCACAATCGCATTGGTGGCTTGGGTGATGCTGTGTGTGAAGTCTTAATGAACCACAGAGTGTCCAAACCATACAAACGCATTGCAGTCAATGACACTTTTGCTGAAACCGGATCGGCCAGTGAGCTTTATGAGAAGTACGGCCTCTCTGCGAACCATATTGTCAAAGCTCTGAAAGAGGTTACTGCCTGACAAAGGCTCTTTTATTATTTCGACCTGCTAGTTTACATAATATATGTTATGAGAACCTAAGTATTTAGGTTCCCGAATCCCCTTCCTGGATAAAATCCTCTAATGTGCGGTATTGCGGGCATTCTAAGCCAGGACCCAAACGGACTTCCGTTTGCCCCCGAAGAAATTCTAGATGCGATGTTACGGTTGCAAGAGCATCGCGGGCCAGATGATTTTGGGAAAGTTCTATTACCTTACCCTGAATCGCTTCATCTCTCCCTCGGTCACCGTCGTCTATCGGTGATTGATCTCAGCACCTCGGGTCATCAACCGATGACCAATAGTGACAAGTCTTTCTGGATCACCTCAAACAACGAAATTTATAATTATCAGGCCATACGTAAGGAATTGAGTTCTCGTTATCATTTCAAATCGCAATCAGACACAGAAGTTCTCCTGTACGCATTTCAAAATTGGGGAATCCAGGCACTGGATCGTTTGCGCGGTATGTTTGCTTTTGGGATTTGGAATGTTGAACGCAAGTCAATGATTCTGGCTCGGGACCGTCTGGGTGTCAAACCACTGTATTATTATCATGACTCAAAAAATTTAATCTTTGCCTCTGAGGTCCGTTCTTTATTAGCGACGGGTCTGATTCAGCGGAAAATTGATCCCCAGGGCTTATTTCAATACCTGTCCTTTGGTAGATTACAAGCACCGCATACCATGATTGAGGGAATCCGGGAATTGCCTCCGGGACATTATTGTGAATGGGTGAATGGAAAATTAGAAGAAAAGCCCTACTGGGAATTAGACAAATGTCGTGAATCTGGAATCACACCCTCTATAGAAAGTGCTCAAAAGGCTATTGAGTCGGCAGTCCAGTCTCGAATGGTCAGCGATGTTCCTGTAGGCGCATTCTTGAGTGGTGGAATCGATTCCAGTGCGGTGGTCGCTTTAATGACTAAATCAAATCCCGAAACGCAGACACTTTCTGTTGTCTTCGGAGAAAAGGAATTTGATGAATCGAAATACGCTCGGATTTCAGCAAATAAATCTAACTCGCGACACAACGAGTTTCAAATTCAGGATATGGAGCTACGGGATTCCCTGCCAGATTTTTTGAATTCTATGGATCAGCCTACGGTGGACGGAGTCAATGTTTTCATGGTTTCGAGGCAAGCAAAGGAATTGGGCTGGAAAGTTGCCTTGTCGGGATTGGGTGGCGATGAGCTTTTCGGTGGTTACGATTCGTTTAAACTTTTGCCGCAGTTGAACAAAATAGCCAGCCTGCCTAAATGCATTAGAAAAATCGCGTCATGCCTGCTCAAATCACTTCTACTAATACCTCAAATACAGTCTGACAAATATTCAAAAATTAAAGATTTGCTAGACTCTGATTATAAAGGAACTCAGGCCTGGTATTTATTTCGTAGCCTTTTCACTGATAGTGATTTGAAGTCACTTTTTCACGATAGCACTTTATTTTATAAAGAGTCTTCTCTGCATTATGAAAACACCGCATTGATTCAGGATAAGATCAAAGGTTGGGATTTATTCGATCAAATTTCCTATTTGGAAATCACCCAGTACATGACCCCTACTTTGCTTAAGGATGCCGATGTGATGGGTATGTGCAATGGATTGGAAATCCGAGTCCCTTTCACAGATCACCTTTTAGTGGAATCCATACTTTCATTTCCAGAAAAGTTCAAAATGGATGGGAATACCCCCAAACCGCTCCTTGTGAAAGCAATGGGAGACGATATTCCAAAGGAAATTATAAGCAGAAAGAAAATGGGCTTCACCCTGCCCTTTGAAACCTGGATGAAAGGTTCGTTAAGGGAAGAAGTAGAATCTGTTCTAATGACCCCTGTCGCCCCTTTGAGCGAATTTCTGAATGAAAAGGGTGTCCAAGCTGTCTGGCATCGATTTCTTGAGGGAAAAACCTCTTGGTCTCGTCCTTGGGCTATTTATGTATTAAAAAAATGGGCTAACCAACATTTATTATGAAAACCGTACCCTTTTATCAGATCGATGTATTTACAGATCAACCCCTTGGCGGCAACCCCTTGGCATTATTTCCAGAAGTGCCTGGCTGGAGCGACGCAACTCTGCAAAAAATTGCCCGTGAGATGAATTTGTCTGAAACCGTTTTTTTGTTCCCATCGGAGAATTCCTCCGCAGATTTTGACATGCGAATTTTCACACCTGGAAAAGAAATACCCTTCGCAGGACATCCCGTTATCGGGACAGCATTTGCCATATTCAATAAAGTCTGGCTAGAACCCAACGTCAAAGAAGTCAAATTGAAGCTTCCTGCCGGGCTCATAAATGTTAAGGCAAAAGAAGATGGGATTTGTTGTATGCAACAACCTCAACCTGAATTTCTAGATATATTTGAAGATTTGCCCCTTTTAGCGAAAGCCTTGGGAATACATTTAGAGGATATTTTGCCCTCTTCCCCGGCCCAGGTTGTTTCAACTGGATTTCCCTGCTTATTTGTTCCTCTGAAGACTTTAAAAGCTCTTAAAGCTGTGCAAGTGAATAGCGAATCACTGTTTACCTTATTACGAACAACAAATGTAGATATGATTTACGCTTTCAGTCAGGAAACAGAGTCCCCAAATTCGACCGTCCACTCACGGTCCTTTGCACCCTTTATAGGAATTCCCGAAGACCCTGCGACAGGGAGTGCTGGAGGCGCATTGGGTGCCTATTTAGTGCATTATGGAATCGTGTCAGACGGTAACATCCTGATAGAACAAGGCTATGAGGTCAATCGTCCGTCGAGTCTTTATGTAGCGGTAAGGATAAATATGCAGTCGGAGTGGGAAATTGAAGTGGGAGGAAAGTGTGTTTTTATTATCGAAGGCCAAATTAGCCTATAGCCACTATAGCCAGGAGGGGGATTTTTATAATCCTCACGGCCCCGAAGGGCCATAAGGTGTTAACTTGTGTTTTGTGATTTAGGAGGACAAGTTAAAATTGAGCTTCTGTGGGGATATACCCGCAGGATGAGCAATTGTGGCTAACATCACGTGAGCACATGAGGCAAGACTTCAAACCTTCATTTTCCCTAATGATTCCACCGCAATGATTGCACTTTGAAGACCGTCTACTACTTTTAGAGGCCTTGGGAGTGTAACGCTTTTTATTGATAAGTAGTTTGCTTCTAGAAATGTTTACATTCATGGCAGCAATTCCTTTTATGGTCTAAAGCAAATCAGATAATTTCCAAAATGCTTATTTCATCTATAAATACATTAACTTTGATGAAAGAAGACCTGAAAAGGTTTTAAAAAAACGCTTTTGACTGATTTTTACTGCTTTGTAATATTTTCTCTTGAACACGAATGCCTAGGAAATATTTAAATTTCTGATTTAGCAGATACCCATACAAGATACCTTTACTATTTTGCTACCTCTCTAGAGGAAATTTTTCCTTTTCATAGCGGTTCCGGTTCGTTATCATTATTGTGTAAAACTTGGTTTTTTTGTAAAAATTCAAATGTTTTCTTATATTAACCCCAAAAAAACACACAAAAATGCCATTTTAGCTGTATTTCGGCCCTTTTATGTGTCTCTGATTTTAGGAGCTTTCCATTGATTATAAAAAAAGGTAATCAATTTGCAGTTGAATGCCAGACAAAACAGGCATCGGATTGTTCACAGCATGGCGATTTTTGCGACAGCGAAGAAGAAGCAGAGGATTGGGTAGAATTTGAATGCTGGATATTCTCTGGCGAAGGATGGATTTGCATTAAATGCAACGAATATTTTATGGCAAATATAAAAGTTCAGCGAAAGGTTAAAGGGCCCGATGATATGGACGACGATCTATTCAAGGGGATCGAAACAGTGCGTTAGCCTGTAAAAGCATTTAGAATCATCCCTTTAACAAGTTATTTGCTGTATTTTTCTTATCACCTTTTAGCGAGGACACCTTTGTTAACGACCTCGACTCTTTCTTGACCGAATAAGACTTCTATCAATTGCAGGGAAAATTCCATAGCGGTTCCAGGGCTTTGGCTGGTGATGACATTGCCATCTACTTCCACGCGCTTCTCAGAATACTTAACATCCTTCAGTTTCTCCCGGACTGAGGGGTGACTGGTAACTCTCCGTCCTTTTATTATTCCAGCAGACTGCAAAACCAGCGGCGCGGCACAGATTGCGGCAATTGTTTTTCCGGCATCATCCATTTCACATACAATTTTCTTCACACGCGAATCATTTTGAAGATTAGTGGTTCCCGGTTGCCCTCCAGGAAGAACAATCAAGTCAAAGCTATTAGAATCGATCTCATCAAAACCGCAATCTGGCATGATGTTTATTCCTCGTGATCCCTCCATCAGACTGTTCTCTATTCCAGCCAAGGTCACACGGGCACCCGCCCGCCTTAATATATCTACACTTGTAATTGTTTCAATTTCTTCAAAACCTGGAGCAAGCACAACAAGAACTTTTTTCATATTTTGCATTAATTTAAAAGTTTATAAGCGTAAATCTAGAGTTAAACATTAAGGATTAAATTTCAAAACGACACTTTGTAATGTGATGGGAGTTCCTGATATATTACTTGTCAACAATAGTTAGATAACATACAATTAGAATTCACAATAAACAAATAGTTAGCATGAATTTGCCCGAACGTTCTGCCCAATTTCCTCAGCAAATAGAATCCATGTTTGGAGCGATTGCTCCTCGCTATGATTTCTTGAATCGGGTATTGAGTTTTGGACAAGATATCTATTGGCGAAAAAAAGCGGTGGCTGTGCTTGCGCCATCCAAAGATGGTTGTTATCTGGACGTTGCTACAGGAACAGCTGATCTCGCTATAGAAATTGCCAAATGTCGAGTCCGTAAAGTGTATGGGGTAGATTTTTGTATTCCCATGTTGAATTTGGGAATGAATAAAGTTAAGCGCAAGAATCGCAAAGACGATATAGCTTTTATAGCCGGTTGCGGAGAAGCGTTGCCCTTTGCTGACAATTTATTTGATGGGACTAGCGTCGCTTTTGGATTGCGCAATTTTTCTTCGCCCGAGAATGGCTTAAAAGAAATGATTAGGATCCTAAAACCTAAAGGCCGCATAGTTGTGCTGGAGTTTTCAATGCCAGAAAATATATTTCTGAAATGGATTTATAAAAGCTATTTTGATATTATTTTACCCATATTCGGGCGCATGGTTTCCAAGCACGATAGTGCCTATAAATATTTGCCCGAATCGGTTTCACATTTCCCTCAACGTAAAGAATTTGCTGAAATGATGGAATTTGCTGGTTTCAAACAAGTGGGCTTTCAAAATCTTACCTTTGGCATTGTGACTCTTTATACAGGAGTGAAAAATGATTGCTAAAGGGTATTGGAAACTGATGATACCTCTTGTTGCAGGTTTCTTATTGGCCTCTCAACATGCTCCAAACATTGATATGCTGGATCTCGAGTGGACCGATTCCGTAAAAAAAGTTTCATCATCCCCCTTTGCAAACCGCCAGGAATATAAGAATCTGTTGGCTCTCCAAGAATCATTTATCAAGAATGCCAAAGCTGTCAAACCATTGGTTGTCAGCATCAACAGCATCCAGGAACAAGTAGAAAATTCCCAATGGAACCCTCCTGAGCCAGGAGCTGAATTTCCCTGGTATTTTACCGCTAAAGAATGGATCCTCAAACGATTTGGAAAAAAGAAATACTCCCTTGAAAATCTCGGTTCTGGATTGCTGATGGATGAAGAGGGACATATTTTGACGAATTACCATGTTGTAGAAGATAACGAGAGAATGCTGATAAAGTTTCTCGATGGCCGGAGCCTCTATTGCGATATCATTGGCGTAGACTCGAAATCTGATCTTGCTGTGGTTAAAGTGTCTTCTTACAGGGATTTCCCTGTTCCCAGGTTTGGTTCCACCCAAAACCTCGAAGTGGGTGAATGGGTGATGGCTATCGGAAACCCTTATGGATTGGAAGGAACGGTTACCGTAGGCGTTGTTAGTGGTAAGAGTCGATATGATTTAGGTATTGCTACCTACGAGAATTTCATCCAAACCGATGCTTCGATCAATCCTGGCAATAGTGGTGGCCCACTGATCAATCTGGATGGAGAAATCATTGGTATCAATACCGCAGTAGCAGAGCTTGGGTCAGGTGTGGGCTTTGCAATTCCCATTGAAACAGCCTTGGAAGTAGGCAGGCAACTGATCAAATATGGCGATGTGGACCGCGGGTGGCTGGGGGTTGGAATTCAATCGGTGACCCCTGAACTGGCTGATTCTTTTAAATTACCCAAAAAAGTTACAGGGGTATTGATCAACAATGTTCAGAAAAAAACCCCTGCTGAAAGAGGTGGATTGCTTCGCGGAGACATTATTGTCAAATTTGACGGTGATGAGGTTCCAAATTCCAAAAAATTTCAGAATATGGTGGCTGACACGGAAATTGGGAAACGTGTCAAAATTCATATCATGCGCGAAGGAGCCGAAAAATCACTGTGGGTAAAGATAGGTAAGCTCTACTCCTGAAAAGCCCCATTCCCTAATTTTTCATACAAGCTCAAACCCAGCCTCAATAATTGCTGACCTTGCTGAGGACAAAGTATCCTCCCCACCTTCATAGCCCAGCAACACTTCCTTTTCCTTAAGCCTAACTTCCACACGCTTGACCGATGAAATCGCTTCTAACGCTTTTGTAATCGTTTGAACGCAATGGTCGCAACTCATCCCATCCACTTTAATGATCTCTGTTGGCATAACCCCTCCTCATATCGTAAACAGCGGTATTCTATCTAATAATTAGGCTCAATTTGAATAAGATAGTGCGATTGTAGCTAATCCTCACGACTCTTTCAAACAGATAGCTCATAGCTACCACACAAACCGCTATAAGTCACAATATTTCAAAACATTAAAAACCATCCTGTATATAAAAATAAAACAAGCCTCTTTCTCAGTTCAGGAAAAAATATTTTGGAAAATAAGAAATCGTACAAATCTATGAGAAAAACCATTATTTTCCTCAAGAAAAATTTTTAAATACCGAAAAATACAATATGGAGCGGTCGGAGGGCCAAACCATAAGCAATTTTTCTTCAATTCCCTATAAAACAAAATAGCCAGATTTACTATTTGGGGAAATTGCTGAAACCATGACCCATCATTTCATTTCAAGGAGGAAATGGAAAGTGACGAATCTAAATCCCAGCTTTAATTTTAATGATTTACAAAATATAGGAAAACTATACTTGCGGAAAGAAACAACCGTAAAGTTGCCCTATTGTAAAGATGTCTTTCTTTCACCTGTTTGCGGGAGCAAGTCATGAACGAACTTCATCCCACAACGAAAGTTGCGCGACGTCAAGCGGTGAGCAAAATTTCGATTTCGGTTCCCAAAGCGACTTCTTCTGTCCAAGGAGAAACTTCGACAGATAAAGTATCTTTATCAGCGACATCCAAGGCACAAGCATCTAAAAAACCAGCTTTAACAGGAACGGATATTCGACGAGATTTGGTGAACAAATTCAAATCGGTCCTGGAAAGCGGAGATTACGAAGTCAAAGCCGACGAAATAGCCGATAAAATGGTTCAGAAGATTCGCGAACAAAAAAACTTATCCATCATATAAGAAAACGAAGGACAGGATTGAAATAGAAAAAGACTCTTTACCCCGATCTTACGGTCGTGAGTCGGGGGAAGTTATCACTTTCTTTCAATTTGGATTCCCAACGTTTGCCTAGTTTGTTCATTCGAAAATCGACTATTTCCAAATTCTTTAGCATAGGGCTTTCGTAAAGTGCGACAGCCCCTACCCTGCTTATCTGATTATTTCTCACATCCAGTTCTTTCAAATTGCTCATATACTCCGATTGGGCAATTGCCGACAATCCAATATCTCCAATAAAGTTTTGACGAATATCTAAAAATTCCAGTTCTTTGAGATCTGGATAGTTGCTCAAATAAACGGCTTCTACTGGAGAGATTTCCATTTTAGATATCTTCATCACTTTAGGATTTTTTCCAATTCTGGCGCGAATATACTTTTCAAAGAGAGTGATGCTTCTTTCTCTATCGCCAAAAAACTTCGCATCGATTGCAGAATTGATAGCATTTAGATTGCCTTTATTTGTATAAAACAAATCAAGAACGATCTCTTTTATCAATTCGTCCTTTTCCATTTTAGGTACCATGAGCAACGACCTTGTAATTAATTATATTTAAATTATAATGAACCGGATTGTCTGCTCTTCAAAACATGAAGAAACGATTGATTATCTGGTCATTAAGGAGTGATTAATACTTCGCCTTATGTGAAGTAACTACCTGCAAAATCTGATTTCAAGAGAATCTTCAATTTGAACTCCACCCTTAAATATTTGCTGGACAAAATTTTTTCCGCTTTCAAGGACGTTTTGCCCATCATAATCATCATCGCTTTTTTCCAGCTGTTTGTCATTCAAAAACCCTTTCCTGATTTGCCACAAACACTGTTTGGTGTTTTCCTGGTTGTTATGGGATTGTTTATTTTCATTATGGGGTTGGAATCAGCATTGTTCCCGGTTGGCGAGCAAATGGCACTTCAATTCGCCAAAAAAGGAAGTGCGTTTTGGGTTATATTCTTTGGATTTGCTCTAGGATTTTCAACAACTATCGCAGAACCTGCACTCACGGTTATAGCCGGCAAGGCAGGCCAGATGGCATCGGACTCGGGTGTATTTGAAGAGGATGGGATAATGACGCTGGACGGATATATTCTCGGTTTGCGTCTAACGATCGCACTTTCTGTAGGATTAGCAATAGCTTTGGGTGTGCTACGCATTCTTAAAGGCTGGCCTTTACCTTTCTTCATAATTTCAGGCTATGTTCTTATCATTTTGGCAACGGTATTTGCTCCTCCAGAGATCATTGGCCTTGCTTACGATTCTGGTGGTATCACAACATCGACTATCACCGTTCCACTTGTCACGGCATTAGGTTTGGGCCTGGCTTCGAGTATTCGAGGGCGCAATCCTGTTCTTGATGGCTTTGGCTTGATTGCTTTTGCCAGCTTAACACCGATCCTTTTCGTAATGTTGTTCGGGATATTTGTTTATGGGACTGGAGCCTGATGCCAATGGAATCTACGAATTTTTTCCAATCACTCCTCAATACTATCAGCGGAACGGTTATTGATATTTTGCCGATCGTCATAACACTGGTATTTTTTCAAGCCATCGCGATTCGCAAGCAAATTCCTAATGTGAAGAAATTGCTATTCGGCTTTCTGCTAGTTATCATTGGCCTATCTTTATTCATATTGGGATTGGAGCAATGCGTCTTCCCTATAGGGTCCGAGATGGCAACGCAGTTGACAAACTTAAATTTCATTACAAATGGAAATGCCTTAGAAATTGAAGAAATAAAGAGCTCCGGCATTGTTGCGCCAGGCTTATACATCTGGACTTATATCTTTGCTTTTCTGATTGGATTCTCCACCACCCTTGCCGAACCGGCACTCATTGCCGTTGCTATCAAGGCTAGAGAAATTACCACAGGGGCTATTTCCGAGTGGGGGTTGAGATTGTCAGTCGCTTTAGGGGTAGCAATTGGAGTCTCTTTAGGTTCTTATCGAATTGTAACGGGTAGTCCTTTGTATATTTATATTATTTCAGGATATGTCTTTTTATTGATCCAAATACGGTTTGCACCGAAGGAAATCATTCCTCTCGCATTCGACAGCGGTGGGGTTACGACATCTACCGTAACCGTTCCTTTGTTGGCCGCTCTGGGAATAGGTCTAGCATCTAATGTCCCTGGTAGGTCCCCTCTTTTGGATGGATTTGGACTGATTGCATTTGCTTCACTTTTCCCAATGATAACCGTCAACGCCTATGCTATGATCTCGCAATTCAGGGCTAGGCGAGCGTCCAAATAATGTAATAGAGAAGCCTTTTTTCTTTGTTTTTTATATTTTTTTAAGGGAAAACTTATGAGATTTAAAGTCATTCTTGCCTTGGTAAATGAAGAAGTTCAAGATACCGTAATAGAGGCCGCAACCACAGCAGGTGCAACTGGTGTTACGATACTAAATGCCAGAGGCGAAGGCATTCACAAGCAAAAGTCTTTTTTGGGACTCACTATGGAAACCCAAAAAGACATGCTCTTATTTGTCGTGGAAGATTTCATTTGCGATGAAATCATGGACTCTATTTATAAAGCGGGACGCTTCAGTCAAAAAGGAAACGGGATTGCTTTTTGTTTAGCGATCGATAGAGCTATTGGCTTGGAGAGTCAACTTCCTGAAATGGAAAAAGAAGCCAAACAACATTATTTTTAACCGGAGAATTCGATAATGCCCACAAATAAAGTTGTTCGGGATGTGATGATGCCCAATTTTAAAAAAATTGACGGCATGCTCAAGGTGAGTGAGGTTTTGAAAATGCTCAAAGACGAGAAGATCAATGCAGTTCTCATTGAGCCTAGAGACAAGATGGATGTTTACGGTATCATGACTTTAAAAGACATTGCTCGCAAGGTGATTGCTGAGCGCCGCAAACTACACGAAGCACATGTTTATGAAATAATGTCTAAACCCGTGTTTTCAGTTCCTGTAGATATGCCACTTCCTTACGCCGCCAGATTGATGACAAATTTCAATATATCCTACGCTATGGTTCTGGATAACAACAATGTCATAGGCTTGATTTCTCTCAATGGAATCGTTACTACCTGGGAGAATGAGTAATAGGAGCGAACTTTCACTTTGCTTTGAGAATTTTAGTTGCGGAACTACCCTTTCTTCAACGAACTCCCCGAGTCACTGTCCCAAGTGATTGTATTTGGACTCGACACATGCTTTGCCTCAGCCGACCAATGATTGAAAGTGGCATTGATTTTGGTAATACGGATGCAGGCATCTAATCCATGAGCCCCAGCAGTGTAGGAAGAAATCTGATGCAAATTTTTGATGAAGGCACCCTTCTCTGACTTATAACGGTCTTGAGCTTCTGCAATATTAGCCAGTGCATTTTCTGCTACCGTGTCATAAGCAAACAGATTTTCACGGATTTTTTCATAATCAATAAAAAATTGAACGTACAGCCAAGCACTCAAAGGAAGTATTGTTAATGCAAACAAGATACGTTTGACTGTTTTTTTTTCTATGAAGGTTCCTGCAAAAAAAAGCGCGAAACCAACAGCAAGAGAGATTGTAGAAATTTGATCATACTTCGTAAGGTCAACAATTTTTTCACCGCAATCGGGTAAGGGCCCCATAGTCCCAACCTGAGCGAGCCAACGTGCAGAAGCTCCATTCAGTATTGCGTGAACGCTTTCCACATCACTAAAATATGAGGCAAAAAGAGTCACCCCCGTTACAATCCATTTGTTTTTTTTAATTGCCGATTTCAAAACACTATCCTTTTCTCTCTTCTTCGCTGGAGTGTAGGCTATCATGATCGCGTCGTTTCTTGTTTTTGATCTTCACAATATTTGAATACCAGTCCTGAGTGCCACCTTCTCTTATAAATTTAAAACGGTTATTATCTTTGCAAGTTGGACAGTCAAAAATATAAATACCACCAATATTCCCGCCAAGAGAATGCTTGATAAGATGTTTACATTTCTGGCATTCGAACACATAAAGTGCCATAATTTACAGTGTATTCTTTATAAATCGTAAGTTGATTAACAAGCTCAAAGATTGTACAGCTAATATCTGAGTGTTTTTTTTGGCCAATTCAAAGGGGTGTATTCTATCATCACCTTTTAAAATTTAACCCAAAGTATTTGTTCAAGGGCCAAACTTTTATACTATATTATATAGCCTATTAATTTCACCATTTTTTTAATTTAAATACTTACCATTATGAATGAAATCCAAAGATTTAAAGACAACGGAGACGGCACTCTAGAGGATACCGAGACAGGACTCGTCTGGTGCAAAAAAGACTCTTGGCAGATAGAGCAAGACTGGCTAGATTTTCAGGAAGCAATGGGTTTTGTCGATGCAATGAATAAAAAGGATTTTTTAGGATTTCACGACTGGCGCATTCCTGAAAGAGATGAAATCGAAAAATTATACTCCGATGCTTGCGTTAACCAGGCCCGCTCGAATCAGGATATTCACATTGATCCGATGTTTGAATCTGGTTGCGGTAATGGCTCATGGTGTTTGCCTTTTGATCAGCAAGCGGCATTTTACTTTTCATACGTCACGGGTGAATCACAAACCTACGATCAGGATTTTTCGCAAGGCTACATTCGCCTGGTTCGTCTTTACGGGGATTGATTATTATTTATTTGATCGAACAGGGCATGACTCGAGGCATTTCAGTTAGTGGTGCCGCCGCCATAGAGATTGATACGCATTCGTTTTCATGGAGAATGGATGCGATTTTATAGCGATCGTTTTCGTCCCACTCTATTCGTCCCTGATAAAGGGCGATACATGCGCGCACGGCTTCCCACTCAAGATACAAGAGGAACTTGTCTTCTTCATTATCTGCATTGGATATTTTGAAAAGTTCATCCAGAGTCAAATCGTAAATCTCGTTGATCTTCCTATCGAGGCAATAGGATTTAAAGATTTCTCCTGCGCCAATGGGTTTACTGCATGAAAGTTTTGAAAACTCATAATCGATGACCTTTTCCTCCTCATCGATTCTCAGTCTCAAGTTAGCAGTGGTGTCTTTACAAGGCATTTGAATTCATTTACCCCAAGTGATATTCATGCTGATATCTACGGCGGGTGCTGAATGGGTGAGACAACCGACCGAAATATAATCGACACCCAAGGACGAAAGGGTTTCTAAATCTTCAAGGCTGACATTCCCTGAAACCTCAGTTTTGGCTCGACCACCAATTTTTTTCACTGCTTCACGCATCTCTTCAACTGTCATGTTGTCTAGCATGATCGTATCGACATCTGAGTCGAGAGCCTCGCGCACCTCCTGTATATTAGTCGTTTCCACTTCTACCGGGAACTTAATGCCTAATTCGGATCGAGCAAGGCAAACTGCTCGACTGATACTTCTTGCCGCTTTGATATGATTGTCTTTGATAAGCACTGCGTCAAACAACCCCATTCTATGATTGGTTCCCCCACCACAAGCGACTGCATATTTTTGGAAAACACGTAAACCTGGAGCGGTCTTTCGGGTGTCTAAAATAACTGAAGGTTTTGCCTTCTCAACATAAGAATGAGTCAGGGTGGCAATACCGCTCAAATGTTGGATCAAGTTCAAAGCAGTTCTTTCACCTTCCAGCAAGGCTCTGCCCTTAGCTGAAACCTGAAATAATTTTTCCCCTTTGGCGAAAGACTTTCCATCGCTGGCAGAGAGAGAAAATTTTGACGAGGGATCCAGCCGCAAGAAAACGGATTGAAACAAATCAGCACCGCAGAAGATCAGGGCTTGCTTGCAAACCACATCAGCGGTTAAAATGAGATGCTCATCCACCATAGAGCGAGTGGTGATATCCCCTTCCCCGATATCTTCTTCAAAACATTTGTCTAGTAAACGGTCAATTTCTTCAGGACTTGGTTGTGGCATAAGTAATTTTCATAAAGGGGTGGTTCAATAATTTTTATCAGTCTACTCATGATATACCAGAGACCGACTGAACACTAAGATATTTCTTCTTGATTGATTTAAATCATTTCGTTTCTACCAGGTTTCATTTAATTCACCAAATTCCATTTTTTAGAATGATTCTCCCCTCTCGATTGGAAATTGAAGAAGTTCCCAACAGCAATGAAACGGACAGGTTTTCGAAGCAAACAATGCCTGAGGCAAGCTATCGCTTTATAGACCCTCAATCAGGTAAAACCTGGGGTTTTGTTGTCGTAGACAATACCTGCCGCGGCCCGGGACTGGGCGGTATTCGCATGGTTTCGGATCTTCGTTTACAGGAAGTTTCGCGCCTTGCTTATGTCATGACTTTTAAAAATAGTGCCGCTAACTTAGCACTTGGAGGGGGCAAAGCAGGTATTGTAGCCGACTCTGTATATTTGAACAAACATCCTGCATTGAGGCGCGATCTATTTTTCTTATTGGCAGAATCATTTTATCAAGTAGAAAATTATATTCCCGCACCAGACATGGGAACGGATGAACGGGATATTCAAATCATTCATGAAGTGGTCTCAGAAAAACTGGGCAACTCCGAGCATAGACGGGGCGGCGCAGGCAGACCACCGGATAAAGGAGGCGTTCCTATTGATGAATGGGGACTGACCGCACACGGTTTATTTTCAGCGTCCAAATCGTTAGAAAAATACTTACCCGATTTTAAAATAGCTCATTGCTCATCTGTCATTCAGGGTTATGGCAATGTGGGTGCTCCTCTTGCACGAAAAATCCACAGTGAAGGAGGAAAAATTACAGGGGCCTCAGACATCAATGCGGCCTTATGGAATTCGAACGGACTCGATATTGATCGACTGGATTCAGCAAGCTTAAAACAAGGCGGGCTTGATAATTATGAGGGGCCAACCGAAAAAAAATGGGGTCCTCAACGATTGGATTGGTTGCTTGAAGCACCTTGTGATCTTTTAATTCCGGCGGCGAGACCCGATGCTATCAACGCTAAAAATGCTGACCGAATCCAATGCAGGGCTATATTGCAAGGGGCCAATGCACCAAGCAACAAAATGACAGAATACTATTTACAAAATAGAAGGAATATCTTTTCGTTATCCGACTTTATTGTGAACTCTGGCGGTGTGATCGGTTGTGCCGTAGAACTGGAATTGAATGCCAATTCTGATTTCAGAAAGAAAGTACAAACCAAAGGCTTGCGTTCTTATTTGGAAAATCGCGTCTTTAAAACGGTGGGGGATAATACAGAGGAAATTTTTGATGCCTTGGAATCCAATGCGAACAAAGACATTATCTTTCGAGAAGAAGCCGAAAAACTGGCCTTGAAACGGCTCAATGCAATTCATCCCGAAATCTGGATCTAATTTATAAGTTCAAAAAAGTAGCCTAAGGTAAACCTTTACACTCGACACGGTTTCGGCCTTTTTCTTTAGCTTCATATAGAGCATTGTCTGAAGAAGAAATCAGATCTTTATATAGAAAAGGAGATTTAGGAATACCACCCGAAACACCAACGCTAATAGTAATAAATTTGTTAACTCGGGATGTAGAGTGTTCGATATTTAAATCTTCTATACTTTTACGAAGAGTTTCAGCTACTTGTTTTGCACCTTCCATGTTGGTTCCTGGAAGAACCACAGAGAACTCTTCGCCTCCATACCTAGCTACAAAATCTGTAGGACGATTGATATGCTGATCCAGAGTGCTAGCCACTTTTCTAAGACATTCGTCTCCCGCTTGATGACCGTATGTATCGTTGAATAGCTTGAAATAATCAATGTCTATTATCAAATGACTGATCTCCGATTGCTCTCTTCCGGCGCGTTTGGTTTCTTTATCAAACGTTTCATTTAAATATCGCCGATTGAATACTCCCGTCAAAGAGTCAAGAATGGAAAGTTGTTGCAGGATCTCATTATGCTCCAACAGTTCCTGACGACTTTTCCTTAGACCATTTTCTATTTCGTTCTTTAGGGTAATTTCTTCCTGCAGCTTTTTATTAATTGCCTCCAGGTTTTTCGCCTGTTCTTCGACATTAAACTTTCTTTCGATTTGTTCAAGGCAAAGGGCAACTCTGTCAATCACCTGTTTATCATCACAGGGTTTGAGCATGAAGTCGGCGACCCCAATTCGTATTGCCTGAATCGCAGATTCTAAAGTCGCGTGTCCCGTCAACACCAAAAAATGTGTTTCAGGGCAAATTAACTTCATTTCATTGACAACCTCAAGCCCGTCTTTGCCGGGTATTCTTAAATCGGTTATAACGACAGAATAGGTCTGCTTCCCGATTTTTTCCAAGGCGATTTCGCTATTTTCAGCTGTATCAACTTTGTAGCCTTTCTCTTTCAGAGAATGCCCAAGGCTCGCCAGAATAACTTTTTCATCGTCAATGAGTAAAATTGAATTCAGCTTCATAAAGGATTGGTTTAGGGGCAACAGTGCAGTATTAAAAGTTAGAGATGGGGGATCGCATCGAGAATTTTATCAGCACCTTTTTCAAGAACGATTTGTCCCAGCTTAATTCCTATGTTGCGTGTATCGTAACACGGCCCTTCTATCTGCTCTCGAATGATTTGCTTCCCATCCAGGCTAGCAACCAAACCTTCGAGCGTCAATACACCATCTGCCACTTGAGCATAAGCCCCAATGGGTATTTGGCATCCACCATCCAAGACATTAACAAAGGCCCGTTCAGCTTCGACCG
>JAJDBG010000077.1 GCA_029261475.1 Nitrospinaceae bacterium | reverse complement strand
GTTTGCAAGCCACGGCGCTCAAGTGTCAGAGACATGATTGTGCCGATGTATTCCTCGGGCGCGACCACGGTTCCATGAACATAGGGTTCTTCTAAATGCTCGATGTTTTTTACTTCTTTTAACTTGGAGGGATTGTCGATGAGGATGGTTTCTCCATCGGTTGTGATGATTTTATAAATAACGGTGGGTGCTGTGGTCAGCAATTCAACATTGTATTCCCGCTCCAGGCGCTCTCGTACGATTTCCATATGAAGTAATCCCAGGAAACCGCAACGGAAGCCAAACCCAAGCGCAGTGGAAGTTTCGGCTTCGTAAGTGAAGGATGCGTCATTGAGCTTCAGTTTTTTGAGGGCATCACGCAAGAGTTCGTATTGCTCTCCACTGATGGGATACAGGCCGCTGAATACCATGGGCTTGACGTCTTTGTAACCTTGCAGAGGCTGAGCGGTTTTTTGTTTGGCGTTGGTGATTGTGTCACCAATTTTGGTTTGCCCCAATTCCTTGATTCCTGCGACAACGTAGCCAACGTCTCCGGCGCGCAGAACATCCAGTTTCTTTTGTGCCGGGGTGAATGCACCGAGCTCTTCGATTTCGTAAGTCACATCCGCGGCCATCATGTAAATGGGATCACCAACCTTCATCGTTCCTTCGACAATTTTGACTAAAATAATGACACCTTTGTAAGTGTCGTACCAAGCGTCGAATAATAGGGCACTTAATGGTTCATCGTAGTCGCCTGCCGGAGGAGGAACTTGATCGGCAATTGCTTGCAGAAGTTCATCAATTCCTATCCCCTGTTTGGCACTGGTAAGGATGGCACCACTTGCTTCGATTTGTAGAATATCTTCCAGTTGCTCTTTGATGGCTTCGGGGTTGGCACTGGGTAGATCGATTTTGTTGATGACAGGGATGATGGTCAGGTTATTTTTCATTGCCAAATTGAGATTGGCAATGGTTTGGGCCTGAATCCCTTGTGTTGCATCGACGATCAGTAAAGCCCCTTCGCAAGCCGCAAGGGAACGAGACACTTCATAGCTGAAGTCAACGTGACCGGGGGTATCGATCATATTGAATATATAAGCCTGACCCGTGGAATCTGTATAATTCAGGCGCACCGTCTGTGCTTTAATGGTGATACCGCGCTCGCGTTCCAATTCCATATTATCGAGCACCTGTTCCTTCATTTCCCGTTTTTGCAGTCCCCCGGTGGAAAGAATCAACTTGTCGGCCAATGTCGATTTGCCGTGGTCAATATGCGCTATGATTGAAAAATTTCGTACGTTTTTTTTGTCCATTATTGAGTGAAAAGATTCTGGTTAAGGGGATGTGAATTGATCGTGCGGGTATTATTGTTAGCTCGCGTGATTGATCAAAGGAGTGGTTGCTATAGGGGATTTTAGAGTTTCCCTCCATTCGTCGAAGCAATGGATCATGGCTTCGTAATCCTTTTGATTGTCAATGTCGAGTGCGGCACCTGGGTAGGGAACTTCCATGGCCGTGAATCGAGTTTTCAGGATTGTAGAAATACTCTTTTCGAGTCCGTCTTTCCTATTCCAAGTTCGAAAATAACGTACCAGCGAATCCAGCTTCAATGCTGAAAAAAGCAAGCACAGTTCAAGCCCGATATAATAAGGGTAATGCTGGAATTTGTCTTTACCAAATAAGGATAGCCCAAATAAAATGAAATTTTTAAAATTCCGCTGATACCGATACTGATACATTTTTTGAATGTAGGCTCGGTTTGCTATTTTCAATGGCTTGACCAGATGTAGATTGTTAATGCGGTAGCTTTTTTCCGAGAGATGCAAATAGGCCATTTTAATTCCCGGTTTACCCTCTTTGGGGTAAAAAGGTTTCAGCGTCTCCTCGGAGGTCAATCCAAGAATATGATCGTATTGATCTGTATCGCAATGCTCAATGAAATGGTCCACTTCGTGAGGGCGAATCAGCGGTGCGTCACAGGGGACGATCAAAACAGCTTTATTGACATTTTCAGGTCGTTCCAGTTCATCGGGTGCGCCTTCTGAAGGCAGGGTGGCTAAAAAGGCACTCCATATATTTTCAAATAGATTTCTTTTTTGTTCCAGAATTTTTATTTTTTTAGGATAGTTCAGGTCAACGCCATCCGCTAAGAGAGTTCGCGTGAGCTTTTCCCGCAATCCGACGATGAAGATAGTGCGGATGGACGCTACATTCTGTAAGGACTCGGCCACATAGCTGATGATTGCCCTATTTTGAATAGGGAGAAAGGCTTTGTGCTGCCTGTAAATTTTATAGCTAGACTCACCTTCTCCCGCGAGAAGTATGGCATCGTAACTTTGACCTGCTGAATCAATTTTCATGTCCATATTTTTAACAAGGATTGTTTTTCAACTCGCATATGATAACACTTCTTGAAAATGGGAAGGGAATGAATTTGTCTTGGGTGGGTCCGTTTGCTTGTTTTTTCAATGGTTCTCGTTTCCGAGTTGCGTCAACTGCGGAAATTGGTTATACCAGTACTCTTGGAATGCATGCAAAGTTTTTTCCTCAATTCACTAATTAAATGATGCGCTGGAAACAGCTGTCTCTAAAACAAAGTCATAAAGATGAACGATGAGTCTCCAATAGCTCTAAAAAGTACAGCCCTGGTGGAACTGCATAAGGAGTTGGGAGCTAAAATGGTTCCTTTTGCTGGTTGGAATATGCCAATTCAATATTCTGGCGTAATGGAAGAGCATCGTTGTGTTCGTGACAGCGTTGGGATGTTCGATGTGAGCCATATGGGCGAAATCGATGTCAAAGGACCCGGTGCCCGGGATTATCTGCAAAATTTGACGACCAACGATGTTGATAAAATGACCGATGGCTCGGTTCTTTACTCCTTGATGTGTTACGAAAACGGCGGGGTAGTGGACGATTTATTGATTTACCGTTGGTCTCAGGATCATTATTTTTTGTGTGTCAATGCGTCCAATACAGAAAAAGATTTCCAATGGGCTTCGGATCAGGTCAAAGCATTTGAGGTGGAAGTCACTGATATCAGCGACAGGACTGCTCAACTTGCGCTACAGGGGAAAAACGCAGAGGCTCTGCTTCAACCCGCAAGCGATGTTTCATTGGATGAAATTGGATACTATCATTTTAAAGAAGGCATTGTGCATGGCTTTGAGTGTATAATTTCGCGCACCGGTTACACCGGGGAAGATGGTTTCGAATTGTACCTGAATTCAGAGGATGCTGAAGCCTTGGCTCGAAAAATCCTGGATGATGGGAAAGCTTTTGGTTTGCAACCCGTAGGACTTGGCGCGCGTGATACCTTGAGGCTCGAAATGGGCTATGCTCTTTATGGAAACGAAATCACCGCAAACTCTTCGCCTTTGTCTGCAGGATTGGGCTGGGTGATTAAGTTGGGGAAAGAGGGTGGTTTCATAGGATGCGAAGCCCTACGTCTTCAGAAGGAAAAAGGCTTCGAACGCCGCCTTGTTGGGGTGAAGTTGGAAACGCGTGGTGTGCCACGTTCGCATTACCGGGTTCTTAAAAACGGGGAAGAGGTTGGCGAGGTCACTAGTGGTGCTTTTTCTCCCTCCTTGAATGCCGGCATTGCATTGTGTTACGTTTCTACCTCTCTTGCCCGTGAAGGCGAGATGTTGGATATTGAAGTGAGAAACAAGGCATTCCCTGCACGGGTTGTCAAATTGCCATTTATTTCAAGTTCTGTGAAAAAATAAGCGGAACCTGTTGCTATTTATCATTTTATATTGGAGGGAGAAAAGATGGAGACCCCGAAAGATCTTTTATATACCATTGAGCATGAATGGATTCGGATTGAAGGAAAGAAGGGTGTTGTCGGTGTTACTGCTTTCGCACAAGATCAATTAGGCGATGTGGTTTTTGTAGAACTTCCTGAAGTGGGTAAAAAATTGGCTGAGGATGAAACTTTTGGCGTGATCGAGTCGGTCAAAACAGTTTCCGATTTATATGCTCCCGCGGCAGGTACGGTTGTAGCCGTTAACAAAGATCTGGAAACACAACCCGAGTTGGTCAATTCCGACCCTTATGGAAAGGGTTGGATCATCGAGTTGGAATTGTCAGATAAAACAGATCATTTGCTCAGTCCCGAGAAGTATGCAGAGCAGTGCTCAAATGAAGCCAATTGATAGCTTGCTATAGATAGAGTCCATGTCTTACGTCCCACATACAGAAAATGATATTAAGGAGATGCTTGCTTCTATCGGTGTTGAGAACGTCGATGAATTGTTTGCCTGCATCCCCGAATCGTTGCGTTTAAAAAGAGAACTCGATCTGCCGACAGTCTTGTCCGAAGCTGATTTGACTGCCCATTTCAATGATTTGGAAGAACGTAATTTAGGCGCACGCTCGGTTTTTCTGGGGGCTGGGGCCTATCGTCATTATGTCCCCGCGATTGTGAGTGCGCTTGCGTTGCGTGGTGAGTTTTCTACAAGCTACACTCCTTATCAGCCCGAGGTCAGCCAGGGCACCCTGCAGGCAATTTTTGAATTCCAGACCATGATCGCAATGTTGACAGGTATGGATATTGCCAATGCCTCGATGTACGATGGGGCCTCCGCGTTGGCTGAAGCTGTTTTGATGGCACGTCGCATCAACAAACGAAAACGGATGTTGATTTCGCAGGCAGTTCACCCCGAATACCGAGAGGTCATCCAGACTTATTGTAGAGGGGGCGAAATAGAGTGGGTCGAGATCCCCTACGATAAGGAAAGCGGGCAGACCGATCTGAATTTCCTTCGGGAAAAACTGGATGGGGATACCTGTGCCGTGGTTTTACAAAGCCCCAATTTTTTTGGCGCAATTGAGGAATATGAAGGGCTTGAGCAAGAGATTAAAGCAGAAGGTGCTTTGTTGATTGTCAACGTTGTTCCTGCATTGTCTCTGGCACTGCTCAAGCCTCCCGGTGAGCAGGGGGCTGATATCGTATGTGGGGAAGGGCAGTCTTTGGGATTACCTGTTGCTTACGGCGGTCCTTATGTTGGCTTCTTTTCTGTTCGTAAGGAATACCTTCGACAAATGCCTGGCCGTTTATGCGGTGAAACCCGCGACCGTGAAGGTGGTCGAGCCTTTGCGTTGACGCTTTCCACCCGAGAACAGCATATCCGTAGGGAGCGAGCAACCTCAAATATCTGTACGAATCAAGGTTTGTGCGCCCTGTCTGTTGCCATCTATCTGACCGCAATGGGCAAGCAAGGATTGCGAGAGTTGGCTATTCTCAATTTAAGAAAAGCCGATTATTTGAAAAAACGACTTGCCGAACTCAGTGGCTACGAAATACGATTTTCCTCAAATACATTCAATGAATTTGTTCTTCGCTGTCCCAAAAAGGCAGACGATGTGCGCTCCACACTGCTGATGGATGGCATTGTTGCGGGTCTTTCCCTGGGCGCACATTACCCCGAGCTTGAAGACTCTCTTCTAATTTGCGTGACAGAACTAAACAGTCGTGAAGAAATAGACAGGTTGGTTGACCGTCTGGCCTCTGTATAGAGGCCAGGTGGGGCCAGTTGTATTCTTTAATGGTGGGTAGGTTCCCTCTCCAACACCAGAGTGCTACTTTTTGATCTTGGTGAATTTGGAGCCTTCGATGGTGAGGTTGTACATCAAGCCTTCCTGCCCGATGACAAAAGCCACGATAGGATCTTTGACACTGTTGGTGTCGATTGCGTTGCCTGCGCCAAGGGTAGCCAAAGCAACGGAACCATCTACTCCCGCTTTCCATCCATCGCTACTGCGAAATTGATTCAAGGCCTCTGCCTGAGTAAAAATCAGGATAACCGTTCTAGCTTGTGCTCCTAATTGAAAGCCAATTGAGGCGGCCACAGTGTTGTAGTAATCTACCGTCTTCCCTCCAACTATCAAGGCTCCTTCACCGTATTCACCGCCGATACCAAAACCGGCTTTGTAAACCTTGGGGAACACTAAAACACCCTTGGCATTTTGGAGGAATTTTTCGGCACCACCGACATCTTTTTTGAAACGGGCTAAAGAAGCTTCCACTCCAATGTCAATTTCCAGGGCTGAGCCAGCGAAGGAAAGAGTGGGAAGGGAAGAGAAAATCAAGGCAAACAAGGCCACTTGAAAGAAGCGAAAGAGCTTGCATTGATTCATAAAGGTTCCAGAAATCATATATTAGTATCCTTTTCGGGGTGCAATAAGGTTATTTCAGTTGTTTTGATTCGAGTTTTTCTAAGAGCTAGAAACTTCTATAAATTCTGTTACCGAAGTTACTCCCTTGGTTTGTTTTACGACACTGAGGACCAAATCCTTTTCTGCCTGACTTGCAGAGCGGCCGATGATATAGACTTGATTGAGGACCGAACGCCAACGGTAATTTACAAAGCTGATATTTTTGGTAGTGATTAACTGCGCTTTGATTTTAGTCTCTATCCAGAAATCATCGACAGTTTCTCCCACTCCACTTTTCGAGTCTCCCCCTTCTTCCTTAGCCTTTCGCCTGTTCTCAATGTCCTCTGCGGAAGCAATTTGGATTTTATTGTAGACTTTTTGAATGCGTGTGTCAGACCGAACTAAACTCTCAACTTCACTGCGAAGAGTTGAATTTTCTAAAGCTCCAGTCAGCAGGACTCGTTTTTCCCAGACATCTGTCCCAACGTCTAACAATAAGCCCTTATCCTTGTCGGACAAGCGTTCAAGAATACCCGTGGCGATTTTTGCATCGGTCACCTGGTCTTCTGTCGTTCGGTCTTCAAAAGCTTTCATTGCAGTTTCGGTAACGAGCGTTGTGCAACCGTTTAAAATAAGAGTTACCAATAAGATGAAAGTTGAAAATAGTACTTTTGTCTTTGCGTTGTTCATGAAGAGATATCCTATCTGAAGAAAAACTAGCGTTAATTATTCTAAAAAATTTTGCAGACAGTAGCGTCTTATTTCTGAGAATCGCATAAAATTAGCCAGAAGCAAGCACTAATTTTTGTTTATAGAGTTGCCGGATCAAAATAGCTTTTGAATAAGAAAGTGGGTTGGCGTGAAACAGCGATTTTTCAATGAGAAATGATTTTTCAAATTATTTATTGAATGCTTGTGAAAAAAACTGCGCAAGATGAGTGATTGTAGTATCTGTAAATTGAGGTCAAATCTGAGGGCGGTAATATTATTTTTTATCTTCAAATTTTGACCGTTCAAGGTCGTCCAAAAACGAGACATGGGTTTCCAGTAGGCTCATGTCTTTTTTTATTTTTTTGAGAAGCAGACGTATGTTCTCTTCGTTTTTTCCGAGTTTCGCGAGTTCTGGATCCAGCTTCAACCTCTCCTTTTCCTTCAACTCTTCCATGTTGTTGATGATCACGCCGATGATCAAATTCATGAAAATAAA
>JAJDBG010000076.1 GCA_029261475.1 Nitrospinaceae bacterium | reverse complement strand
CGGCGTGCTCTACGGTCTATGGGCTTGCGCATTTGCCTCATTGCTAGTGAGTTTCCTGAACTATTTCCACAGGTTGATGAATATAAAAGTATCAGCCGCAGTGGGTGCTGTATTTGGAACCTTGGTCGCTATACCTTTAACACCTGTTGATCATTTAGCGACTTCTGCAATTGTACTTGCAGTTATCAATGGTGCCGTAGGTGGAGCACTTTCCAATTTTATCATGTTTGCCACGGCTGATTTCAAATTCGAGCGTTTAGCGCATGAAATTACCAAAGTCATCGGCATTTGCTACAGCTTTACAGCTTTGACGGGTGGATTGTTCCTCTTCATTATGTTGATAGCCTATCAAGACTTTATCGGCTACCTCATACAATCCTTTCCAGTTCTGTTCATGGTGGCTTACCCCACGCTATTCATACTCGAAACCATAGTTATGTACATCTATGTGTATTCGTGGGACCCTCTGAACAAATCCAACAAAAAAGGCCGGCACATTGTAGTGGGTATCATCCTCAACGTATTGGGACTCACATTGCTCTGCGCACTCGATGGTCCAGCGACCTTCATGCAAACGCCGCCTAAGCCTTTGGATTCCATAATGGAGATTTCCGAATGGGCGCGTCTCACGACTCCGACCTGGATGCCTCTCAATTATCACCGTCTTGTGGGTAACGGAACTTTCGGTGGATATATGGTCTGCATCATCGGTGCTTATATGTACCTCTGGTCCAAGAGCAAAGAAGAAAAAGAGTATTATGACTGGGTTGGATACATCGGTAACCTCATCGGCGTTGGTATCATGATTCCTCTGCCTGCTATGGGTTACATCTTCGTGAGAGAAATTTACGAATACGATGCCACCATCGGTATGTACATCATGTCCGATCGCGAATCCATGTTCATGTTAGTACAAGGACTCCTGGTCGGCACCATGTTCACAATGAGTAATATCTATATGTGGGTCAGTATGAAACGTATAGAAAATGCCCAACGCTTCTTTCCTGCAATGAAGTTCGGGTTTATATTGATCGTCTGCGCCGCTGCCATATGGTTTACGCCCAGACGATTCTACGCCACGATGATGCCTGAGCCAGGGATGAACGAAGCTATGGTTCTGCCTGACAACTTGGCCTTCCTGGCACTGATGATCTCCAAAAACACAGCGGCTTTTGCCCTTGTGACAGTGACCTTCATCAACTACATTTTTTACACTATCGCCACACGTACCGGGAAAGTTCATTACGGGAAAATCAATCCTCTTGGATTGTACGCCCTGATCTTTCTGGGATTCGCCGACATCTGGCTCATGAGCTGGATGGGAACCATCCGCGAACTATCGCGAATGAACTGGCATATCTATAAAGTATTTAAAGACGTTACCCCGGAGAAATTTGCGCCGACATTGGCCGAAGCCGGGTTCCACGTCACCACTATCGTGTGGACCTTTTTCATAATCATGACCGCCATTATTTGGCTAGGCATCAAGTATCCCAAATCATCTAAAAAGAAAAAAGCCGATGCTTCACTGGAAGCCGCACCACAACCGGCAGAATAAACTTCAGGAGCTCTAAAGGATGGAAGAAAAACCCTTTTTGAAAAAATTAGGTTTCATTTTAGCTGTTGCCTCGGGAGCCGCAGTTGGTGTCTGGCTACTCACAGGTTTATTGGGGATGGCTCACGCCGCTCGATTGGGTAGTGTCGCAATCGTTGGTGTTGCCATGACCTATGCAATTCTCCTGGCCCTCCCTGCAAGAGAATTGAAAGAGAAAAGCTTTTTCCAGAATATTAAAATCAAAGTACCGGTCTTTCTCGTTATTGCCACAGGCATTTGGTTTGCGTCAGGAGCGGTAGGGTTTCCGATATGGTGGCAAATTGAGTTTGTAGCCTTCGCATTTGTTGGCCTGATTTACTTTGTAATTCTGGACCTCAAAGCAATGCAGCCGGAACAAAATCATATCAACTGGATCACACGGTTGCTTGCTACTTACGCTCTCGCGTCTTTGATATTTATCAATATTACGGCAGAGCTTCCACAATTCAATCCTGAGATTGAAGTTGCAAAGCTTGAAAAACCTCCAATCAAACTGAGCGGATTGGCGGGCCCAGAAGTCATAGCGGCAGGTCGCTCCGTGTTTGAAGAAAATAAATGCTTCAACTGCCACAAAGTTTTCTGGGAAGGCAACTCCGATCGCGGTCCCAACTTGGGCACCAAACAAATTGGTTTGTACTCCGAGGACTATATTAAAGAGCAAATTTTAAAACCACGAGTAAAGCAGTCACCCGGCTTTGAAGATCCTAAATCTATAAAAGCCATGCCTACTTACTACGGTGACGATCTAAATAAAGATGAAATGCACGCTCTGGTTTCCTATCTGCGAACCATGCGAGACCCCGAGAACGCTCCAATCGAAGGAAAGTTGGGCGAACAGTGGTCTTGGTTTGATGATAAAGATATCATTACAGAGGGGGAGAAAATATTCAATGGCGAGGGAGAAGGCGTTGCTGAAGGCCTCAACTGCTCCGTCTGTCACGGTAAAGACGGTACTCCTATGATGACGGGTGCTCTCGACTTCAGAGATGCCAACAAAATGGATACCGATAAAATGCCCGACCGTTTGGATGGCGTTCCTTTGAAAGACTGGCCCGATTCACTTTGGTACAAGCGTGTCACACGTGGCGTGGATGGTACTCCAATGGCCGCATGGGGATCGGTTTTCCCGCATCTCGTACTCTGGAAAACAGAGGCCTATGCGCGAACCTTCCATTCTCCGCTTGAATCTAGAACTGAGAAGTCGCCCATTCCTCCCGTACCCACCAAAGAGGATATTGCTCGGTGGAAAACAGAAGGACTGTTCATGGATCCACTGTTATAAGAAACATTTGTATTCAAGGCAGGGAAACCTTTTGGTTTCCCTGCCTTTTTTTATTTGAAAATGAATTCCCTCTCCTATATATAACGCCGATAAGAAAACGGTTGATAAAAGTAGCTCTTTAAAATTAGGAGCTTTATTCAACACGCACGTAAGAAATTCTCTCTACTTGTGATATCCTTTCATTCACTTAAAATGCAATTTTTTGCCCCTTTCTGCATCTAATCTGAATAGACTGCCGAAAACGGTGACCACTTAAATTCAAAGGAACTTTCTATGAGCAAACGTATAGACGATCTGATAAAGGAAGGACTCACTCAAAATGGAGAAATGCTAAATTTGAGAGATAAGTTTATTGGCTTGAGGGGTTCCATGGAGCTTGCCAACAATCCGGTACTGAAAACCGTAAAGGAATTGATATTGCCCAGCAATCAATGCGCTGATGAAGGAGCTGAAGCCTTGGCAGAATCACCTTATCTGGAAAACCTTGAAATCTTGAACCTGAATCACAATGAAATAGGTGACGACGGTGCGATTGCCTTGGCAAACTCAACTAATTTGCCTAAGCTAAACAACCTCTCCGTGTTTGGAAATGTTATTGGAGATGCCGGTGCTCAAGCTTTCGCCAATTCACCGCAAAGCAAAAAATATATCAAATTGGATCTCTACAAAAACCAGATTGGAAGTGAAGGATTCAAGGCCCTCACCGAATCACCTAATTTGAAAAATTGCGAAGAGCTGGAAGTTTCTCGCGACTAGCGGGCCGAATCCGCTATCAACGAGACTCAGAAAAATAATTATTCTTGAAGAGTGCCCGGAATATAGTCCCAAACGAAAATAAAAAAATCCCCCAAAAATCACCTTTTTGGGGAAATGAAAGTCGGCTGGCTCCCGTAGTAAAGCTACGGGTTAGTCTACAAACCGGATAAAACCTTTTCTTTATTTGCAGGGCGGCTTGCTGTGAGAAGTCTTCCGTTTCAGAAAACTGTCTTTTCAACAATCCCTTTAAAATTAAAGTTCATTGAGCTGACTGCCAATGAGTCTCGAAGAGGCTCGTTTCCAGGCTTACAAAGTTTCGTCGGGATTGATGGGTTGTTGCACTGTCGAAATACTAAAATTTAAGCCGGAAGGCAACTGCGACGGATCTTTTCCAAATGCCTTTTTCGTATCTGCTTCCAGCCCGACATAGAGAAAGTTACCCTTCGTTCGTACCGGATAGACAGTGGTTCTAAGTTCTGGATTTTGTAAGCTCCCTCCTGTATCAAGCTGAAAACGCCATTCGTGATTGGGACATATTACAATGCACTCCTCAATCCGCCCTTCCCCCAATGGCGCGCCTTTATGCGGACATTTATTATCCACTGCGTAGTACTTGCCCTTGTAATTGAATAAGGCAATTTCTTTTTCCCCAATTCGAATGATCGCAGATTTACCTATTGGTAAATCATCCGAATCCATAACTTTTATAAATTTGGCCACTGTTGGCTCCCTTCCTTCAGTTTCATTTTTGAAGCAATACATTATAAGACTCGCTTTGCTTTTTCACAAGGTTTCCCAATTGCATTTACCACAAGCAAAGTCTTTTCGGTCTGAAAAGCAGATCAAAATTTCACACAAAAGATCATTTTTATTTAAAAATAATCCCATTAAAAATTTACCGCAATCCGCAAAATCAGATAACTATATACTAAACAATTACCTACCGATTGCAGATTGATTTTCGCTTATATAAGTGATGAGAATACAATGATTTTGGTTTCGTAAAAAAAATAAAAAGACGATCTCAAATTTCCAGATGGTGCCCCCAGAATCTTTCAAACTAATAAATCCCTATATTAGCAACACCATGCAACGCTAATGAGCTTGAATTTATTCAGCTGAGTAGTCCCTAAAAATTAATTGCTGAATCAGATAAAGCCTCCATAAATCCGGCTCTTCTCCCCTACACAACCCAGAATGTATTCCCCTTAAAATATTTTTCCTGTTATTTGAAGCCGATTTGTAATAAAACAGAGTCAGCAGGTCGCTGAAAATCCTTCGCAATACCTCGCTCACGAAAGTTTCCCAACAATGGACCCTGCAGTAAAACTCGAAGTCTTGGAATCCATTGCGGGCAAACTATCCATTACCATAGAAACACACAATCTGGCGAACAATGAAATTGAAACCCAGAGTGGTTATTGCAAGATACGAGGACGTCACTGGATCATCTTGGACCAGGGACTTTCTCTTATCGAAAAAATAGAAATTATATCGCAGACATTAAAAAAATTTGATTTGGAAACCATTTATCTTCCCGCTTGGTTGCGCGAAGAAATAGAATCCTATCCTTTTGACGACTCGGAAATATGACACTCCTTAACAACACTTTACCCGAACAAAGAAGAGGCAAATTAAAATCTCTTTTAAAGCGTGGAGCCTTAGTGCGCGTATTAGAAGCCCACAATGGTTTGAGTGGTATTCTCGCTAATAATGTTTGCGTCGAAGGGGAAACCGAAAATGGTCCTGTTCGGCACGAATACGATGCCATTTGGGAAAGCAGTTTGACCGACTCCGCTTCAAAAGGCCACCCCGACATAGAAGTCATCAGTTTCGATTCACGGCTTGCAACCATAAGCGAAATTCTTGCGGTGACCAGTAAACCCATGATCGTCGATGGAGACACTGGAGGCGACCCCAATAATTTTGAGTACATGGTTTCCAAGCTCGAACGAGCGGGAGTCTCTGCCGTTATCATCGAAGACAAAGTTTTTCCCAAGCGCAACAGCCTCGAAACCGGAGCACAACAGACTCTTGAGGACCCTCAGATATTCGCTCAAAAAATCAAGCGGGGGAAAAAAATCCTGATGACCGATGATTTTCTTATCATCGCTCGTATCGAAAGCCTGATCGCTGGCAAAGACATGGACGTAGCTATTGAGCGCGCAAAAATTTATCTCGCGGCCGGAGTCGATGGCATCATGATCCATTCCAAATCAAAACAAGCCGACGAGGTTTTAGAGTTTGCAAGGAGATTCAAAGCCTTCCCTCCTGAACTGATAAAAGGGAAACCTCTTGTTTGTGTGCCAACGACATACAACACCATCACCGAGGATGAATTAGCAGAAGCGGGATTCAACATTGCCATTTACGCTAACCACCTCCTGCGAAGTGCTTATAAAGCGATGGAAGAAACAGCGAAAACTATACTCAGCAATCAACGCTCTTTCGAAGCCGATCCACAATGTGCCCCAGTGCGAGAAATATTTTCAACCGTGGGATTTCTTGATGTCAAAAAGAAAGATGAAGAAAACGAATTATCGACCAACGTACCCGTAATCATCCCAGCCGCAGGAGAAGACCCTGTTCTCAAAGAGCAACTCAAAGGCAAACCAAAGGCCATGCTCGATATCGCGGGGAAAACTCTGATCCAAAGGCAGATTGAAGTATTGAATCATAATAATCTGACCGACATTACTGTTATAACCGGGTACGCTGCCGATCAAATGAAAGCTGAAGGGGTCACTTTCATTGAAAATAAAAATTATAAAAAGGGAACATCCCTGCAGAGCATCCTCTCCGCCAAAGATAAATTACAAAATGGCTGGCTCATGCTCTACGCCGACATTTTTTTGCAAGAGCATATTCTTCCTAAAATTCTAAGTTGTAAGGAAGACATTGTGTTAGTGGTCGATAATGCCCCACAATATCATCAAGGAGAAAAAAGGGACACGCTCGATTATGTCATCAGCAAACACAAGAGCAAACCCACGCGCCGGAAAATCAGCTTCGTTCATGAAAACATAGTTGAAAAAATCAATTCCCAAGTAAATCTTGAAAATGCAACGCACGAATTCATAGGTCTCGCAAAATTTTCAAAAACCGGAGGGGAACAATTCCTTCAAACCTATCAGGATTGCATTCAAAATCATGAGACGATGTCCCAAACCACCGATCCTGTTTTTCGAATGAGCTTTACAGACCTCATCCAAAAAATGATAGACCGGGGCTTTACCGTCAACTTTCTTGAAATACACCAAGGTTGGCTCGAAATTCATCAACCCGAAGACATCGAACTCGCTAATAAATTATTTTATCAATCCCCACCCAAATTCAGTCATAGCGTTTAATTATGAGATACAGTCAAATATTCATACCCACATTAAAAGAAGCCCCCGCCGATGCCGAAATCGCCAGTCACCAGTATATGGTACGGGCAGGGCTGATACGTCAACTTGCATCAGGAATATATTCCACACTCCCCCTCGGCTTACGAGTGATCCGAAAAATCGAAAATATCATTCGAGAGGAAATGGATCGCATTGGCGGGCAAGAAGTATTCCTTCCCAGCATACAACCCTCCGAACTATGGAAAGAAAGTGGACGTTGGGATTTTTACGGAAAAGAACTTCTACGCATTCGAGACCGCCACGATCGCGAGTTTTGCTATGGCCCAACTCACGAAGAAGTCATCACCGATCTAGTGCGTAAAGAAGTGAAGTCATACAAACAATTGCCTCTAACCTTCTACCAGATCCAGACTAAATTCAGGGATGAAGTGAGACCACGATTCGGCATCATGCGTGGCCGCGAATTCATGATGAAAGACGCCTACAGTTTTCATCCCGACGAAGAGAGCGTCAACAAAACCTACGATGATATGGCACGCGCCTACTCAAATATCTTTGAACGATGTGGACTCGAATACAAAAAAGTAGAAGCCGATACTGGAGCGATTGGCGGTGCGCGTTCCCATGAATTCCATGTCCTTGCCGATTCAGGCGAAGACGAAATAGGTTTTTGTGACATCTGCGATTTTGCATCCAATTTGGAACTGGCCCAACGGCGAATACCTTCTGAAACTGGTGAGGCCGAAAACCAAGATGCCAAAGCCATAGAAGAAATTTCAACACCCGGTAAAAAGACCATAGAAGAAGTAACCAGCTTCCTTTCCATCACGCCACAAGAAATCATTAAAACAGTCATCTTCGAAAGCAACGCAGGACTCGTTGCCGGATTGTGTCGAGGTGATCGCGAGATCAACCCCATCAAGCTAAAAAAATTGCTCGACTGCGAATGGCTACACCCCGCAGACCAAAGCAAGCAAGATGACAGCATAGCCTACGGCTACATCGGTCCCATTGGATTGAAATTACCCATGTATGCCGATGCCGAAATACTGCAAATGCCACAGGCTGTAGCAGGTGCCAATAAAACAGACTGCCATCTAACAGGCATTTATCCCCCCAGGGATCTCAGCACAATCAAAACGGGAGATATATGCTTCGCAAAGGCAAACGACCCCTGCCCCCAATGCGATAAAGGAACCCTCCAAGTCAAACGTGGAGTCGAACTCGGTCATATCTTCGTTTTAGGTAACAAATACAGTAAGTCCATGAAAGCCCATTTCCTCGATGCCAATGGAAAAGAGCAGGCTATGATAATGGGATGTTATGGAATTGGCGTTGGCAGAACTGCCGCCGCCGCAATCGAACAACTTCATGACGAAAAAGGCATCTGCTGGCCCAAAAGCATTGCCCCATTCCAAATCGAAGTCATTCCTGTGAATATAAAAGATGAAGCAACCGTCACCGCCGCAGAAACACTGTACAAGACCCTCACCCAAAATGGCATTGAAACCCTCTTGGATGATCGGCCCGAACGCGCTGGAATAAAATTTAAAGATGCTGACTTGTTAGGCTTGCCAATCCAAATCATCATTGGCCCCAAAACCCTCCAGGAAGGATTGGTAGAGCTACGCATTCGCAAAAGCGGAGGAACATTATCCATTCCCCTCGATCAAGCTTCTGAAAAAGCACAAAAAATCCTGACAGAGCTATAGAATAGTGCCGTTTACTTGAAAACAGTAAATTTCACTTGCAACCCCATTCCCGGTTTAGTAGACTCCTACACACAAACACGACCTGCGGGATTTGCGGGCTCATAAGCCCGCTTTTTTTGTTCGTAGAGAAGAGACCCAAACAAGGGTTTAATCTCTATTGCTTTATTTTCGCAGTGTAACGACTATTAAAATATATAGATCTGCCTGGAATACACATCCACGGCTGGTTCGAATGGCTATTAAAACCTCTGTAGTTCAAAAAATTACTCAGATTGCAGATCCCATCATTTTGGAAGAGGGGTTGGAGTTAGTCGATATTGAATATATCAAAGCAGGAAAGAGTTGGATTTTAAGGGTCTATATCGACAAGCCCGATGGAGTCAACCTCCAGGATTGTCAAAATCTAAGTCGTCAATTGAGCGACTTAATTGATGTAAACGAAATCATAATAACACCGTATACCTTGGAAGTTTCCTCGCCGGGTCTCGATCGCCCCTTAAAAAATGAAGAGGACTTCAAACGATTTGCTGGCAAAAAAGCACGCGTGCAAACCTTCTCCCCGATTGAAGGGCAAAAGAAATTTGCAGGCGTCATAGAAAGCACAACCAATAACATAGTAACATTGCAAACAGACAGTGGAGCACGAGAAATTCCCTTGGAAAAAATCTCAAAAGCCCGCTTGGAAGTCGAAATTTAGCCTCACCCTTCAAATCCAGTCAAAGTACAGTTTTTGAAGTTCTCAAGAAGCCATTAAGGATACGAAAAAAATGAATGTTGAAGCGCTATCACTTTTAGAGCAAATCAGTCGGGAAAAAGGCATTGATCCCGATACGCTGATAGACGCCCTGAAAAGTGCCGTGGAAGCGGCCGCAAGAAGGCGCTGGCCAGAGCTTCAGGAAATACACAGCGAATTCAATAAAGCCACTGGCGAAGTTGAGATTTTTCTGGAAAAAACCATTGTAGAATTCGTTGAAGACGAGCGCACCCAAGTATCCGTTAGCGATGCTAAGAAGATCAATCCGCTCGTAGATTTGGGTGAAACCTTACTGGTTCGTCAGATTCTGGAAGACTACGGTCGAGTTGCCGCACAATTGGCAAAGCAAGTCATTTTGCAAAAAGTGCGCGAAGCTGAAATAGAAATAACTTATAATGATTATATAGGCAAAAAAGATGAGTTGGTAAACGGCATCGCCCAGCGTTTTGATCGCGGCGATCTGATAGTTGACCTTGGAAAAGCCGAAGGCATTTTACCTCGTCGCGAACAAGTTTTCAGAGAAACGTTCAACCGTGGGGAAAGAATTCGCGCCTATGTTGTAGACGTAAAAAAAACATCCAAAAGTGCTGTCGTTATGTTGTCGCGCACACATGTCGGATTGGTCAAACGTCTATTTGAGCTGGAAGTACCCGAAATCAGCGAAGGAATGGTCGAGATCATGGGCATAGTCAGAGAGCCTAATGGACGAACCAAGATAGCCGTGCGTACAAGCGATCGAGACATCGACGCTGTAGGTGCTTGTGTTGGTATGCGAGGGATGCGAGTGCAATCCATCGTTCAAGAACTACGCGGTGAAAAAATCGACATCGTTGAGTACTCAGAAGACCCTGAAATTTTCGTTCGCAATGCCCTCAGCCCCGCAAAGATCACAAGGGTAATACGAAACGACGAAAACAAACATATGGCTGTGATCGTCGCAGACGATCAAATGTCACTAGCCATCGGCAAAAAAGGACAAAATGTTCGGCTTGCCGCCAAGCTCGTAAAATGGAAAGTGGACATCACTGGTGAATCGGAAGCCTCCGATCTGCGTGATGCCACTGCTCTATTGTCACTGTCAGCACCGCAAAAAGTTGACTTTTTAGATATTGTGAAAAATACTAAAGGCTTAGGCGTTAAGATAATGACTATCCTTTTTTCTCACGACATCGTTAACTTGGAAGAAGTTCTCAAGCGCGGCCTGGATGGTCTCCTAGAATTAGCGGGGATTGGCCCCAGAAAAGCAGAAGCAATACTTGAATTAGCAAATGAGCATAAGACACAACAGCAAGTTGTGCCTGCATCAGCACCTGTAGGCGAACAAGGTGGCTCGGTTTATTACAAAAATGAAGCACAAGAAAATATCGATTCCGAGGCAGGTGCAGATTCCCCTGAAGAGCCAGAAGATGCTGAAATTCCTTTAGCTCAACTCACGGGAGTCGATCCGGAAATAGTCGCGCTATTAGATGCAAGCGGATTCGAGACCTTGGCTGAACTATCGGTTACGCCAGTGGAAGAGCTACTCGAAATAGAAGGAATTGATGAAGAAACCGGCCGTCTGATCATTACTCAGGCGAAAGAACAAGTTGGAACAATAGAGGATTCCTAGTAATTTATCGGATCCCAACATGTAATATAATGCCTTAAATAAGTACTCATCGGGGCAGGAGGTTTTATTTGGCCAGGATTAGAATTAATAAGTTAGCTGTCGAACTCAACGTGCAAAATGATCAAATCATAGAAGCGTTGCAAAAAAAGAATATCACCGTCAAGAACTTCATGAGTTCGATTGATGAGGAAGCTACTGCCTATATCCGCGAGCTATTCCCCGTAAAGAACTCTAAGGAACCCGCGACAGCAGTGAAAGCCAAGGCTAAGGCTAAAGCCAAGGCTAAGGTGAAAACCAAAGCTAATGTAAAGTTTAAGTCGCCGGCAAGAAAGCGCGTCGAACCAAAGCCTGAAGAAAAGCCTGCGCCACCTCCTCCTGAAGAGAAAAAAGTCGAAAAGGCCCCTGTAAAACCTGCAAAGACTAAGCCTGTAGAAGCGGCCTCCGAACTCACGACACTGGAATCCCTGAGAAAATCAGCTCCTCAAATCAAAACTCTGAAGAGGAATGTAAACAAAAATTTTCCGAAAAAACCCGTAGTAGCAGAGGCTTCTGCCAAACCGCAGAAAAAAGCGGCCCTCAAAATTATAAAGGCGGAAGAAAAACCTAAGCCAGAAGCTAAAAAACCTGTCCATCAACAAAAAGCAAAAGCCAAACCCGTTTCCCAACCCAGCAAAACGCAAAGGCGGAAAAAGGCAAAAGCTATAATTCAGGAGCCCATTCCCGAGCCAATTGAACAAACCTCACAGGAAACATTTGAAACGGTTCAATTAACAGACAATATCCCTGTTCGGGATTTGGCCGAGAAATTAAATTGCACAGCAAATAACATCATTAAGGAATTGATGTTATTTGGCATCATGTCAAACATCAATCAATGTTTGGACTTTGATTTAGCCTGCAAGGTCGCCGATAAACTCGGATTTGAGGTAGAAAAAGTTCAAAAAGCTTCTGATTTGGATTTTGAAGAAGACGAGCAAGATCTGGAGGCAGATCGCACACCTCGACCTGCTATCGTAACGATCATGGGTCATGTCGATCATGGTAAAACGTCACTACTGGACGCAATACACAAAACCAATGTCACACAGGGCGAAGCGGGCGGAATCACACAACATATTGGAGCTTATCAAGTTCAATTAAAAGATACAGCGATAACGTTTCTCGATACGCCAGGTCATGAAGCATTCACCGCGATGCGTGCGCGTGGAGCACAGGTCACAGACATTGTCGTGCTTGTAGTTGCGGCCGATGATGGAATCAAACCGCAGACCAAAGAAGCCATAGACCATGCCAATGCGGCGGGTGTTCCCATTATGGTTGCTATCAACAAAATCGACAAACCCGACGCAAATCCAGAAGAAGTCAAAAAACAATTGGCCAACTTAGGCCTCCTCCCTGAAGAATGGGGTGGACAGACTATTTACTCGGAAATCTCCGCTCTTAAAGGAACGGGAATTGAACATCTCCTTGAAGTCATCACATTGCAAGCCGAGATCATGGAGCTCAAAGCAAATGTCACCATTCGAGCTAAAGGTTCGGTCATTGAATCCAAGCTAGACCGAGGTCGTGGCCCCGTTGCTACAATCATCGTTCAACAAGGCATACTTTCCGTTGGCGACCCTTTTATAGTGGGTCCCTATTTCGGTAAAATTCGTTCATTGATCAGTGACAAAGGTACTAAGTTAAAAAAAGCCGGTCCCTCTACCCCAGTAGAAGTCATCGGAATACCTTCGGTTCCCGACCCTGGCGAACAGTTCATTGTTGTGAACGACGAGAAAAAGGCCCGACAATTTAGTTTAATGAGAATTCAGGAAAAGCGCGAATTGCATCTTGCCGAATCGACCCGAGTCACCATGGACGATCTGCATCAGCAAATTTCTGAAGGAAAAATCAAACAATTGAACCTCATCATCAAAGCCGATGTGCAGGGTTCAATACACGCTATTGGAGAAGCCTTTTCCAAACTTGAATCAGAACTGATCAAAATCAAAATGATCCATGACGGCGTAGGTGGCATCACCGAATCCGACGTGTTATTGGCAAGTGCATCCAACGCCATCATCATTGGATTCAGCGTACGTCCGACAGATAAAGCCTCTCAACTAGCCGCTCAAGACGAAGTCGATATCCGCCTGTACAGCATCATCTATGAAGCCATCAGCGATATGAAGTTGGCTATGGAAGGTATGCTGGAGCCGAAATTCAGAGAAATCATTTTGGGGAAAATAGAAGTGCGCGAAGTCTTTACGGTACCTAAAGTGGGCACCATTGCAGGCTGTAAAGTTGTCTCCGGAAAAGTCGAGAAAAACACACAGGCTCGTTTGATACGAGACAGTGTAGTGGTTTACGACGGCAAAATTCTCAGCCTCAGACGTTTTAAAGACGACGTTAAAGAGGTACAATCTGGCTATGAATGCGGCCTTTGTCTCGACAAGTTTCAAGATCTTAAGCAAGGGGATGTCGTTGAGCCTTATATGCTCGAAGAAATCACCAATTGATCACGGTCTCGAAGCAATTCTGTCTTTTCCGAAAGAGAATGGCGAATGCGAGTTGCCTGTTGTGTTATAAAATTTCACATACACTCCGCTCACTCCCTGAAAGAAAAGCGTCGTGTCGTTAAAAGTATCAAAGACCGATTGAAAAACAAGTTCAACGTCTCCGTTTCCGAGATAGGAGATCAGGATATATGGCAAAGTCTTCATCTGGGGATCGTCGCTGTGGGAACTGACTCACAGTATCTAGATGGACTCATGAATAAACTAGTGACCGCAGTCGAGCAAATGTATTTAGCCGAAATAACGGACAGCCAAATTCAAATCCTGACCATGGATCCCGAATGGGGTTCCAGTTAGATAAAAATGAGATTCAAACGAGCACAAAGAGTTCAAGAGTTATTGTTAGAAGAAATTTCAAAATTAGTCCAGAATGGTCTTAAAGATCCGCGTGTCGGATTTGTAACCATCACTGCAGTTCAACTGTCCGATAACCTTAAACACGCGAAGATTTTTGTCAGCGCAATGGGCGATAATGAAAAAGCCGCCTCGGCTGTTGAGGGATTGAAAAGCGCACAGGGATTTATCCGCAGAGATCTTGGGAAAAACCTTTCTTTAAGGTACATCCCTCAGCTCGATTTCCGCGTTGATGAGCTAAACGAGAAGGCTGACAGAATCGACCGCCTTCTGAGCGAAATGCATTTTGAATAAAGTCGTCAATCTTTACAAGCCCAAAGGCCCGACCTCTTTTGACATGGTTCAAAGAGTCAAAGGCATTCTCGGCGTAAAAAAAGCCGGGCATATAGGGACTCTTGACCCCGAAGCCGAAGGCATGTTGCCTATTTGCCTCAATAGGTCTACACGAATCATCCCCTTTCTCACCTCACAGTTCAAAGTTTACGAAGCCGAAATGAAACTGGGAACCGCCACGGATACCCAGGATGCAACTGGAGCCGTGATAGCAGAGGGATCTGACGAGCACGTAGACGAAAATCTTCTGAGAGCAACCCTGAAAGAATTTGAAGGGCCTCAGAACCAAATCCCCCCTATGTATTCGGCCAAGAAGAAAAATGGAATTCCTCTTTACAAATTAGCCAGAAGTGGTATTACTATCGACAGAAATCCGGTTCCAATTCATATTTACTCCATTGATTTGATTAGCAAGAATGCGGATAGAGCTTCCATTTCTGTTCAATGTTCATCAGGGACATATATTCGAACCCTCTGTAATGACATTGGAGAAAGAATGGGCTGTTTTGCCCATATGAGTAAATTGATAAGAACTCAAGTCGGTATTTTTAAGAGAGAAACCTCTATCACACTGGAGACACTGGAGCGTGCCGTTAAAGATGGCGAAGTATCCTCTGTACTCATGCACCAGGAAGATGCTCTAAAATTTCTACCGGCTGTAATCATAAAAAATGAATTTTCTAAATTAATCACAAATGGGATTGCCTTGAGCCGGAAATTTATTGAATCCGTTTCCGAGCCAACCAGGCCAGAAGCCTTTTACCGAGCAGTAGCAGAAGACGGTCAATTGCTCGCTATTGTGGAATCAAAGTATAATGAAATAGACTTTGCTGCATTAGAGCCAGAAGCTGTCGCATTTAAAATAAAACGAGTTTTAGTTTAATTATTATTATATATTGACGAAAATGCAGGGAAACGATGCGGAATGTTTTCGTAGAAGAATGCTCATTAGCACATCAAATTTCAGGATCAGGCATTTCTCTACGAAAACATTCACCCATCCTTTCTCGCAAAACCGTCGAGTAACCCAGAGGAAAGGATAATGTCATTTAACAAAGAAGAAAAAACTGCAATTATCAATGATTACAAATTGCACGATAACGACACAGGATCAGCGGAGGTCCAAATCGCAATATTGACAACTCGTTTGAATGATCTGACTGAGCATTTTAAAAGCCATTCTAAAGACCATCATTCTCGCAGAGGTTTGCTCAAAATCGTAAGTAGACGACGCAAACTTCTCGATCATCTAAAACGAGAAGATACGAGCCGCTATCAACAAATCATATCCCGGCTCAGCATCCGAAGATAATCAGACATTGGAGATAATTAATGGAAAAAGTAGCAGTAGAAATTGACGGGAAAACTATATCAATAGAAGCCGGAGATTTGGCACGACAAGCAGGCGGAGCGGTTGTAATTCGTCTGGGAGACACCATGGTTTTAGTAACCGCAACCATGGCAAAAAAAGCCCGAGATGGGGCAGACTTCTTCCCTCTCACAGTAGATTACCGAGAGAAGACTTATGCCGCAGGAAAGATTCCCGGCGGATTTTTCAAGCGTGAAGCACGACCGAGCGACTTGGAAACCCTCATATGCCGATTGATCGATAGACCTCATCGGCCTATGTTCCCAAAGGGATTTTTGAACGATACCCAAATTGTGTGCATGCCTTTATCACACGATCTGCTGAATCCTGCCGACGTGATCGCCATCACCGGAGCTTCAGCGGCTCTAATGATCTCGGACATCCCATTCACCACCCCACTCGCAGGGGCACGTATTGGACGCATCGACGGTGCCTTCGTTTTCAATCCAACGCATGAAGAAATTCCACTGTGTGACCTGAACATGATTATGGCAGGAACCGCAGACAGTATTGTTATGGTAGAAGCGGGTTCTACCGGCCTCAGCGAACAAGTCATGATGGATGCTCTGGAATTCGGACACGAACGCATCAAAAAGCTCGTAGAGCTTCAAATCGAACTCCGCGGATTGCTCGGAAAAGAAAAAGCCGCCTTTGAGCCTCCAGCTGTGAACGAAGATCTGGCAGGCAAACTACGTAGCCAAGCTCTTGCTCCACTTGAAGCCGCTATGGAGATTGTAGGCAAACACGAGAGAACGGATAAAATTTCAGAAATTAAAGAAGCCGCAAAAGCTGCATTGAATCCTGACGGAGACGATGCAATCGCCGCAGATTTTGGCGGCCTCTTTCACGATCTCGAAAAAGAAGTCGTTCGACAAATGATCTTGACCAAAAAAGTTCGTGTGGACGGTCGAGGTCTCTCACAAGTACGACCCATTTCAATCATGACGGGTTATTTGCCGCGCACACACGGCTCATCAATTTTTACCCGAGGAGAAACCCAAGCTCTCGTTACCACGACACTTGGCACCTCAGCCGATGAGCAACGTATGGATACACTTGAGTTCCAAGGCAAACGTTCCTTTATGTTGCATTACAATTTTCCTGCATTTTGTACAGGCGAAACCCGATTTATGGCTGGACCAGGTCGCCGAGAAATCGGCCACGGTATGCTCGCAGAGCGTGCACTGATCCCAGTTTTGCCAGACAAAGACACTTTCCCTTACACCATCCGTATCGTGTCTGAGATTTTGGAATCAAACGGTTCCTCCTCCATGGCCTCCGTTTGCGGAGGAAGTCTTTCCATGATGGACGCTGGCGTTCCTATCTCCGCTCCTGTAGCTGGTATTGCCATGGGATTGATTCAGGAAAACGACGATATCGCGATTCTTTCAGATATCCTCGGTTCCGAAGATCATCTCGGCGACATGGACTTCAAGGTTGCCGGTACAGCGGAAGGTATCACAGCATTGCAAATGGACATCAAAGTCAAGGGCCTCGCCAAAAGCACCATGGCCAAAGCTCTGGAGCAGGCTAAAGAGGGAAGAATTCATATCCTTGGAGAAATGAAAAAAGCCCTCGATACACCGCGTGATGAAATGTCCAAATACGCACCACGAATTGTCACCATGATCGTTCCAAAAGACAAGATTCGCGACGTTATTGGACCGGGTGGTAAAGTCATTCGTGAGATCATTGAGAAAACCGGTGTCAGCATCGACATCAACGATGACGGTGTGGTTTCAATCGCATCTTCAGATGAAGCCGCTGCTAAAGCCGCTCAGGACTATATCGACAGGTTGACTCAGGAAGTCGAAGTCGGAAGAATATATCTTGGCAAGGTCAAGAAAATTGTCGACTTCGGAGCCTTTGTAGAAATACTCCCGGGCACTGATGGGCTGGTTCATATTTCTCAAATTTGTGATCGAAGAATTCGAAGCGTCAGCGACGAAATTCAAGAAGGCGATGAGATCAATGTAAAAGTAATTGACGTTGATTCTCATGGCAAAGTCAAACTCAGCCGCAAAGAAGCTCTGAAAGAAAAAGCAGATGCTGAAGCCAAAGCAGAGGCAGATGCAGCTTCGTAGGACTCTATAGCTAAAAACACGGCATCTCTCCAAAGGAGGTGCCGTGTGGTTTTGCTACAGAATTAGGGTCAAATCTTGAGTTTTCACATATGGAAAATCTACTCTAATTTCACAAGCTTCGTCATTACAACTCATTCAATACCCAATTATACTATTTAAAGTCCGGTTCAACTCGCTCAGAATATTTCATTATTCCAGCGACAGGTTCCAGGATTTCAATTCAGAAATAAATTCGTGCCGGGTCAAATCAAAATGTACTGGCGTTATTGAAATATAGTTGTCCGCGACCCTCCTGCAATCGGCATCCTCATCTACCTCATCAAATCGCATCTCCCCGGCGAGCCAATAATAAGTATTATTTCTTGGATCGCTCCTTTTATCGAAGGTTTCGATCACGCGTGATTTCCCCTGTCGCGTTACAGCCACACCTTTCAGTTCACTTTTTGGTATGGCGGGAACATTTATATTCAGAGCAACTCCATCGGGCAAGCCTCTTTTCAAGACTTTGGGTATCAAGTTTTTTATGAATTCTGCGGATGCGGAAAAATCTGGATTTTCAAAGGTATTTAAAGAAACCGCAATCGATGGTATCCCCATTATCGCCGCCTCAGTTGCGGCAGAAACTGTTCCCGAATAAATCGCACAAGTTCCCAGGTTTCCACCCAAGTTGATTCCAGATACGACCAGCTCAGGCGGATCATCCAACAAAACTGTTGTCGCCACTTTGATACAATCGGCCGGGGTTCCATTGACAGCGTAACCAATCAAAACCCCTTCCTCTTTTACTTCACGTACTCTCAATGGAGCTGAAAGGGTGATGGCATGCCCCATAGCACTTTGCTCTGATTCAGGAGCAACGATAATTACATCATAAACTTTCGCAAGCTCTCGCCGCAGAACCTGAATTCCTTCAGCATTAAACCCGTCGTCATTAGATAGAAGAATCATAATAAAAAGGGGCGGCACCTAATAATAGGTCGCCGCCCCGAAATACAAACCTTTTTAAAAAATATCAATTGTGTTTTTCAAAATAAGTTTTAGAACCCTTTGGGTCGGGCTTCATTCCATCGGAACCCTTACTCCAGTTTGCAGGGCAAACTTCGCCATTATTTTCATGGAACTGAAGTGCATCTACCATTCGCAAAGCTTCATCGATATTACGTCCCAAGGGCAAGTTATTGACCACTTGATGTTGCACGACACCTTCTTTATCTATCAAGAACAAACCTCGGAAAGCAATTCCAGCTTCATGCATTACACCATAGTCGCTGGTAATTTTTTTGGTAACGTCTGCGATGAGAGGGTATTTGATCTCTCCCAAACCGCCTTGCTTTCTGTCTGTATTACGCCATGCCAAATGTGAAAAATGACTGTCAATAGAAACACCCAGAACAACAGTATTTCGACTCTCAAATTCGCCTTGTTTGTCACTGAAACCAATGATCTCGGTTGGGCAAACGAAAGTAAAATCTAAAGGGTAAAAGAATAAAACTACATACTTCCCTTTGTAGTCAGACAATTGGACTTCTTTAAAACTGCCGTCCGGCATAACAGCTTGTGCTTTAAAATTAGGGGCCGGTTTCGCTACCAAGGTAGACATATTGCTACTCCTCTTAAAAAAAGATATGGGTTTAATTAAACAAACAATCTAGCACAAATAACTAACTTGATTCAATTCTAGTCTCGCTAATGATTTTGGGAAATCCCCACACTATTGAGCATATTTTTCAAACGACAATGCCTGCCTTGAATGAAAAACTCAATTCTCAGGCACTTCAACAGAATCTGAATTTTCTTCCAGTTCGGCATCCTTTTCCTGCTTTTGTTGCGCCCTCGCTATACGTTCCTGAATTTCTCTTTCGGCTTTTTCCCTCTCCAGACGTTTTTTCCTCAACTGATGTTCAATGATCATCTGAGGTTTGATTTTTATTGCAACGGGAATGTTCACCGCACTACAGGAGTGAGCACATACACCACATCCTGTGCATATATTTTTATGGATCGTCGGCTGGTTTTCCTGGTTTTGGGTGATCGCTCCAGGAATGGGGCAATCAATCACACATTGCTGGCAAAAGGTATCTCCGTAGGCCTGACAACGGTTCTTATCAAGAATAGCGTAACCCATTTTAACATCTGCCGGGCTGGATGTAGGTGCCAATGCACCATCGGGACAAGCTGTGATACAAGGCAAGCCGTCACACATGACGCAGGGATTTTTCAAAGGCTCTATGTAAGGAGTCCCCATGATGAAAAACCCCATCTTTTTAGGAACTTTCTTGATAGCGTCTTTGGGACAAGCGTGAATGCATTTATCACATCGTGTGCATGCGTTCAGGAAATCTCTTTCCGAAAGTGCTCCCGGCGGGCGTATGAGAGGAACCCTCTTTGTGATCTTGTCAACCGTCTCGTTGACGCGATCAATTTTACCCTGGACAGAGTCCATAGCAGGCTTTGCGAAGAAATGGACACCTTGTTTGAGCAAATTTCTGCGATCGTACTCGGCCTCTGGTTCCTCCTCAACATGCTCCTCTTCTGGCTCAGGCTCTTCATACGATTCCTGCATGGCCGAGCGCGCATTTTCGGCAAAGCCTGCATGTTCGGAAAAACCTTCAGTATCTGCAACGATCTCCAAGGTCTCTGTCTCTACAACAACACTTTTTCCTGGGCGGATTTTCGATATCCACCTTTTAAAAAACCCTTTACGAACGGGGGGGGCGGCTTCTGGCTCGCCATCAGATTTTTCTTCAGGCAGAACCCCTATCGTTTCCTCTTTCTGTTCTTCTACAAGCTCATATTGCTCTGCTTCCTCGGAGTCAGACTCACTGCCCTTTTTTGATTTTCGTTTTTTTTCCTCACCCTCTTCAACCGCTTCAGCAAATTCGCCCACTCTCATAAAGGAAAATAAATCACGCCGAGACATTTCCTTTTGCTCATCGTTCTTTTTTTTGACCTCTGCCTGATTGGCATTGGATATGGAATCATGATCCAACGCCATAACGTCACTAGATTCTGACGAGTGATCTCCTTTTTGATCTTCATCAATATGAGACTGATCCCAACCGGGCATACGCTTGGGAGCAATTTTTTTATTTTTGAATGTCTTTTTATCGAGCTTATAACGAAAGCGCATATCGATTGAATGGTTACCGGAACGTCAGAAATTTAAAGGATTACGAATCTTAAATCCATCGATTTTCGTAAGCAATGTGATGATAATCTTTCCAATTTTCGGCATTGGAATTTTCCAGCATATACTCATCTGCGGCCAATACCAGCGGATGCCCTTTGTTGACGAAAGATTGGACCGTTGGAAATCTCAGCATGAAAATCACAACAGCACCTTTAGCTAATTCCAGGATATTTTCATCTTCATTTATTTTTTTCAACATCTCTTCAGCGTTATCGGCATTGGTCGCTTGGAACATTTCAGATGTCTTCTCTTCCAACTCGGGATGATCGTCACAAATTTGGGCGGCCTTGAGTTGCCATTGCAGAATATTCTGATAATCAACCTCGTCATATTCTCCATCCATTTTTCCATCGTCCCATCCAGAACCATCTAGAGTCCTCTTGCCTTTTTCATCTTTACGTTCAGCCGTTTCACAAAATGCCAGATTTGCTTCGTCGAGAAGGATTTTGGTTATCGTTTCGGTGTTGGGTGTTTGCGCCGACATGAGTTCAGTTTGTCTCCCGATACAGGTTTTTCAAAAACCTTCCCCATCGCATCACATCCAGATACATCAAGGATGCCTATGTAGGGAAAGGCATAAATGGAAATTCTTTTATGGTATCATCTAAGCTTTACATATCCCACCGAAAATTGTGGCCTCGATGGGTTTCAAAATGGTGAGAGTTTGCCTTTTACCATTCTCTTATTGGATTGTCTGCTTGGCTTATTGGATTCAAATGGTTTGTGATACCATTCTGTAATTATCCTCTGTTCGCACTGGAAACGAGATTATGAAAAAAGTGATGTTACTATTTCCGCCGGAATGGGTGCCAACGGCACCTTATTTGGCTTTGCCTAGTTTGACGGCTGTATTGCGTCAAAATGATATAGAAGTCGTTCAAAAAGATATCAATGTTGAAATGTTTGATCATTTCTTCACGCGCGATTTTCTCGAATTTGTAAAAGAGAAAATAAAGTGCCGGATCAAAGAGTTAAAAGACAAAGAGATACAAGGGGTAGCAACTGAAGAGGATCAGGGCCTAAAGTCCATGCTCAAGGAATATCTGAGTGTTGATTTTGAGCACCATATTCAGAAAGTCACCCGAGCCAAAGAAATAATGCGCTCCGAGGAATTTTATAGCGTCGACAAATGTGAGTGGGCATTGAACGCTTTTCGCGAGGTCATGGAATTTATTTCCGTAGCCTATTACCCGGCAAATATTAATTTTTACCCGGTCGAAAGCAATCTGAATATCTATCAGCCCTGGATATCAGATGACTTGGTCAAGGCACCTTTTGATGACAAGGTCAATATATACGCTGATATCTGCCGACGCCTCGTATTCCCTGCGATTGATGAAGAATCTCCTGACATCATTGGAATTTCCATTGGCACACCCGTTCAACTGATGGCGGGAGTCACATTTTCTACATTGATCAAGGAGCGATACCCCAACATTCATATAACCGTTGGCGGTAATATCATCACACGCCTCAAGGATGACTTGCCACACAAAGAAAAATTGCTCGGTCGTGCCTTCGATTCCATGATCTGCTATGAAGGCGAACATTCGATTGTAAGACTGGTCGAAGCAATTGATGGCAAACGCCCTATGTCGGAGGTCACTAACCTGATTTACAAAGACGACGCTGGGCAAATCCACGTCAACGAATTGTATCAGGAGCGAGTCAGCGAACTGCCGCCACCAGATTTCGATGGATTCCCTTGGGAAAAATATTTTTCGCCCGAAAAACTGGTGCCTTATTTGGGCACTCGCGGTTGCTATTGGGGCAAGTGTACGTTTTGCGATCACGGTGCAGGGTATATTGATCAATTCCGCGCCAAGCACGCAGATCAAATTGTAGAGGAACTTGCATTTCTTAAAAAGAAATACAATGCCAAGCATTTTCTATTCACGGACGAATCATTTCCGCCGGCCTTATTCAGGAAAATGCCAGCGATCATGATCGAAAAAAATCTCGACATTTACTGGACCACTTTGATCCGCTTTGAAGACAGTCTTCTGGAACCAGAAATATGGGACCTTGCGGCCGACGCAGGTTGTCGCTCTTTATATTTTGGGCTAGAGTCTGCTAACGAGCGCATCATCAAGCTGGTAAAGAAGGACACTAAAATCGACGCGGCTATCGTCAACTTATCGGAAGCCAAGCGCGTCGGTATTTGGAGCCATGTGATGGCATTTTACGGTTTCCCGTCGGAAACGGAGGAGGAAGCCGAGGACACGAGGCGTTTTCTCTTACAAAATCAGGATAAAATTCATTCCGTTGAAATGTATTTCTTTGTGCTTTACAAAAACGCACCGGTCTTCAAAAATACAGATGACTACAAAATCACACCGCAACAAAATCCCAAGCACGACTTGGCACTGGACTACTATTATACGCCAGAGTCGGGACTGACCGTCGAAGAAGCAATGGAGCGTTACCAAAATTTTTACCGCGATGACTTTGATCCATGGGCCATGCGCATCAACGCACGCGAACATGTCTTTTTGTATATCACCCACTACGGAGCCAACGACTTACCCAACCTTTACGTCAAAAATCAGAAAGGCCTTTCCCGAGAACTCAGCCCTGAATTGATGATGTGACCCTACTGCCTTCGACGGGTGATCGGAAACGCACTCGTTCGGTCACAAATACTTTTGGAATGATCAAATTTAAAGGTTGAGGGCTGACTTCCAAAGTGGCAGGCAACGATCCAAAAAAATCTCCATCCACTTGCATGACCTCATTGTCCCCCGTCAGGGAAACATTTTTTGCTGATAACATCGTCGCCCCCCAGGGGACCCCTGATTGATTGATAGCAATGCCAAATAAATCTCTGATGCGACCCCACGGAGTTTGACTCCTAAAGAGAGTGACGACAAAACCCGAGACTTCAATATTGGCGGTGGGTGCCATTCTATAAGGCCCACCATAGAGACGAGTGTTAGACACAACAACCCAGGTTGCCGTGTATTTGGAATCTTCAACTTCAACACATAGCTCTGAGCTTGGCCCTCTGAATATTTCTGCCAGTGCCAAAACCAAGTAGGCACCTTTTCCAAGGAATCTCTTGAGTTCGTTCGACACTTTGGCAACAACTCGCCCATCAAAACCAGCACCGACCATCATGAGAAAAACCCGACCGTTGACAAGCCCCGGATAGATTTTAAAGTCGGCCCCGCTTTGCAAGGTATGCGCAATGCCTTCGGCATCCATCGGCAGAGCAATTTCTCTAGCCAATACATTGGCTGTCCCAATGGGGATGATTCCAAGCGGAAGTCGAGAGCCAATGAGGCCATTCGCGGCTTCGTTCAAAGTGCCATCGCCACCGGCGACTGCTAAAACATCCCACTCATCAGTTCCCGCCGCATCTCGGGCCAAATTTTCAGCATCGCCTGCTTTTTTTGTATCAACGACTTCGAGTCTCCGCGAAATTCGATCCAATTCTCTCAGCGTATCATCAAAAAGACAAGATCTCTGCCCTGCTTTAGGGTTGCGAATCACTAAAATATTTTTTTTTGTTTGCATCATCAAGTCAAATGGGACCCAAAACGGAAACACTCCGCCAGTTTATTTAGAACCACACAACAAATAATACCAAGGATTGACTGTTTTGCATAATCCTGTAAATAGAGACAAACAAGGTACCCTGAGAAATAAAGCAGTTCTTGAGGGTACCGGAAGACTTTCAAAAGTATGCTTTTTCGCCCCGTCTCTAGCAGTTGAGCGTAATATTTGTACAATTTCCATAAGTTTGGCTATTATGGGGACTCGGCAACAATCACGAGCACCCACAATAATAAAATCCCACCCCTATGTCCCTGACAAAAAAGATAACCACTGGAACGGCCCAACTCGGTCGATTCCAAATCATTCCACTCTTCTATTTCTACTGTATTCTGATCAATATTATCATCAGGTCGGTGCTCACCGCCCACTCCTTTGCGTCGCTCGACACACCTCTAGTAGACTTGATACAAATTTTCTTCATTGGCCTTTACAACGACAGCCTGTTTTTCAGTTATTTTTTAATCCTTCCTGTTTTCTATCTAGCGGTGATCCCAAAAACTGTTCTCAATCATCCCCTGCATAAAAAATTCACGCTTTTAATATGCTTTTTGACACTGATATTTTTTACCTTTACGGCCCACTCCGAGTGGTTTTTCTGGGATGAATTCATAAATCGCTTTAATTTTATCGCCGTCGACTATCTCGTATATACCCAAGAAGTGGTAGGCAATATTAGAGAGTCTTATCCCATGCACTGGGTTTACACATCAGTTATAACAAGCTCTATGGTCATTTTTTATATGACTCGAAAATGGATTTTCAAAATTGCGCAATGCTCTTGCACAATGTCCCTGAAAAAAAGGATGGTCTTCGCTACCAGCTTTGGACTCCTTCCAATCATTACTTTCTTTAGCTTCGGCGCAATGGATAGGACTTTTTCAAAAAATCGCATTGCAGATCAATTGGCACGCAACGGACTCTATGAAGCCTTTTCAGCATTCCGCAAAAATGAGTTGGACTACAATCAGTTTTATCCAACGCTGGAAGAAACTGCTGTTTTGGAAATCATGAAAAAACAATTGCTGACTTCCAATAGTGATCTGATAGCAGGAAACGGGGATCGCCTGTACAGGCAAATCAACAATCCTGGCCCTGAGAAAAAGCACAATGTAGTTCTGGTCGCAGTCGAAAGTTTGAGTGCTTCTTTCATGGGCACTTTTGGCAATGGATACAAGCTGACCCCAAATCTTGACGAATTGGCCAAACGCTCCATGTTCTTTTCCCAACTCTATGCAACCGGGAAACGCACGGTAAGAGGATTGGAAGCTCTTATGCTATCGCTCCCTCCCACGGCGGGTTATTCAGTGGTGAAACGCCCCGAAAACGAAAATTTATTCAATCTCGGTGTCCCTTTCAAGAATCGCGGTTATGATCTAAAATTCATTTACGGTGGCTTCGGCTATTTTGATAATATGAATTACTTTTTTGAACAGAACGGATTTGCCCCCATAGATCGCGGGTCGTTCAAGGAAGAAGAAATAACCTTCTCAAATATATGGGGCGTTGCCGACGAAGACCTGTTTGATAAGGTTTTATCTGAGTCTGACACATCCTATCAAGCTGGCAAGCCCTTCTTAAGCTTCGTCTTGACCACTTCCAACCATAGGCCTTACACTTATCCTGAAGGGCGCATTGACATACCCTCCAAAACGGGTCGAGACGGTGCGGTGAAATACACCGACTATTCCATTGCCAGATTTTTGAAACAAGCTGAAAGCAAACCTTGGTTTGACAATACAATTTTCATTATTGTCGCCGATCATTGCGCTTCGGGTAGTGGAAAAACAAATATTCCGGTACAGGACTATCATATACCCATGTGGATTTATGCACCCAAGTTGATTCCAGCTCAGACAATTGATACCCTGACCAGCCAGATAGACATTGGCCCTACCCTTTTTGGGCTTCTAAACTTTTCGTATCCAAGCAAGTTTTTAGGAAAGGATGTTTTAAAGATAGATCCTAAAAAAGGCCAGGCATTTTTGGGCACCTATCAAAACCTTGGAATCTATCGGGACAATGTTCTACTGACCTTATCCCCAAAACAAAAAGCCGACTTCGTGCGCTATGACCGGAAAACAAACAAAGCAGAGCCTATCGAACCAAATCCAGCACTTCTACGGGAAGGCATTGCATATTATCAATTTTCGAGTTTTTTGTTGAGCCAGGGTTACCTTGACAAGGATTTTTAATTCTCATTAAATCAATAAATATTCACTTTGTAATAATTCTAAACCGTTCACAAAATGCAACAGGACACCTTCTACGACCTTTTCAAACGTTTGTTGCTTTGGGCAACAATCATTGTTCTGGGAACCTGGACTTACGATCATTGGGAAGAAATCAATTACAAAATTTTTGGTCGGCCGGGTGCTGTCGACTTGGATTTCAACAAAATTGAAAATTTGCCACATCCTGCACCTCTCATTTCTACCGACGAACAAATCACCACTCGAGTTTTTGAACAAGCACACTCCTCCGTCGTAAACATCACCTCAACCACTTTAACGATCAATTCCTGGCGCAGGGTCATGCCTCAGCAAGGCCAAGGAACAGGTGTCATTATCGATAGCGAAGGCTATATTCTGACCAATCACCACGTCATCGACGGTGCTAATAAAGTAGTCGTAACACTTGAAAGGGGGAAGCGAGTGCCCGCAGTGCTCATTGGCACAGCACCATCCGTCGACATAGCTGTTCTCAAAATTCCAGGACGATATGTAGAAAGCGTTGCCCGCCTCGGCGACTCTGCTTCAATACAAGTTGGACAAAAAGCCATCGCCATTGGCAATCCTTTTGGGCTTTCGCACACACTCACTGCAGGCATTGTCAGTGCTATAAATCGTCAACTACAAAACGACAATGGTAGCGTGCTCGAAAATTTAATACAGACCGATGCCGCAATCAACCCAGGAAATTCCGGTGGACCGCTACTGAATTCGAGTGGCGAAGTGATCGGCATCAACACCGCCATCTACAGTGTGTCAGGAGGCTACCAGGGAATCGGCTTTGCGATTCCCATAAATCGAGCACGCGAGGTGGCTTCTCAGTTGATCACATCCGGACGATTCGCTCAGCCCTGGTTGGGCATCTCCGGTTTGGCTATGACCAAGGATCTGGCTGAAATGATCGGCGAAACAGCAGACAGTGGTGTACTGGTCGTCGAAGTCATACCAGGAAGTCCCGCAGATAAGGGCGGAGTGCGTGGCGGGCAAAGGGAATTGAACATTGGAAACATGCAACTCGCCATTGGGGGAGATATTGTGCAGAACCTGGACCATCAAAAGGTGTATACTATGGAAGAGTTAATAAGAGCGATTGGTCGGAAAAAAGTTGGAGAATCTATCCAGCTTCAAGTATTACGAAATGGACACCCTCTCGTACTTGAAATCGTACTTCAAGAAAATCCAAACCACTAGTATCCCCTACAAACTTCAGAAAAAAGTCTTAATCAAATGAAAAAATTAAAATTGAATGATCCCCGTATGAAACGTGTTCTATGTGTTTTAGGTTTATTTTTTGTTTTAACAGGTGCCAGCACCAAGACCGGGTATAAAAGTTTCCCCGATGCATTGCCAACAACTGAGGGACAGTTGATCTATGAAGAAATGGGCTGTGTGATGTGCCACGGTCCTCAAGGCATGGGAGATGGATTTTTAGCGGATGGCTTAAATCCCAAACCTAGAAAATTTACATCTTATGACGAGATGAATCGTATTCCCTATCAAAGTATGTACTCAGCAATTAAAAAAGGCATCCCCTATTCTGGAATGCCCGCCTTTAATTTAAGCGATAAACAAATCGATGATGTTATCGCATATATAAAAACTTTCTTAACTGAAAACTATATTACGATCAATACTTGCGTGGACACTCCTCAAGTCGTCTCATTGGATAATATAGATATCAAAGGGGGTTTTAAAATAGAAAGCGATAAAGAGGATTTTGTTTCTACCAGTGTTAAAGCTGGGAAATTGACCTTAATTCCTAATTTCAGAAAACTGATAAAAATCTTTAATAAAAAGCAAACAGGATTGGTGCGTGTTCACATTAATCTGACTAAAGGTGAAAAAGATAAGAAGCGATATTTGGCTATCATTGCTTTGAGAATAAAGAACTGCTTTCATTAAATTTTAAAGTCGGTGCTTTGAACTAGGCACTGACAAGTAAAAAATAAATCCAATGCTTAGGCTCTAAAGGAGGTGGTTAGTATTTCGCACCCATCTCCTTTAGAGCCTTTTCATTTTCGGGATCTATCTGCAGGATGATTGATAGCTCCCTCTCGGCTTTATCCATAGCTCCCTGATTTTTGTAAATCTCGAAGAGCTTCCAATGCAAGGAAAGAAAATCTACCCCAAGCTCCACAGCCTTGTTGAAGGATTTTTCGGCGGGTTCCCATTTTTCCAATGCAAAAAAAGCATTGCCTAAATTAAAGTAGGCCATTTCAAATTCAGGATCGACCTTCACGGCTCTTTCCAAGTAAGGCAAAGCCTCCTCAGAAACACCCAATTTATTTAACGTAGCCCCCAGATTGGAAAGTGCCTGGACAAAATGAGGAAACCGCTTCACCGCTTTTTCAAAAAGGTCTTTAGCTTCTTCGATTTTTCCAGCACGAAAATAAAAACTACCCAGATTGGTCAAAGCTTCAGAAAAGTGAGGATTGATCTGCAAAACTTTTTGATAATTTTCAATCGCTTTGTCGGTTTCACCCAAATCTCTATATGCAGTGGCCAAGTCGTTGTAAGTGATTGCCCAATCGGGTTTTTGAGAAATGACTTTTCCGAATGACTCTATAGCCTCTTCTGGCTCACCTTTTTCATAAAGGTAAAAATTGCCTCGGTAGTAATCCCCCTCTGGAAATTGCAGGTCCTGTTCGGCAAAAGTAGAAAGTGAAACGTCTTTTTTTTCGTTCAAAAATGGTTTGACCTCATCAATAGGGAGCGCAAGGTTCAAAGAGCGACCATCGATCGTTGCAATACCCACGACTCTATTATTTTTATCAAGCAACGGACCACCACTGAACCCCGAATC
>JAJDBG010000075.1 GCA_029261475.1 Nitrospinaceae bacterium | reverse complement strand
ATCTCCTTCGGGATGAAACTGTGTGGCATACACGTTTTCTCCTATGCGGAACATTTGAACCGGGCAGGCGATGCCCGTCATTAACAGCGTAGCACCGGCAGGTGTTATGTCGCAGGCTTCTTTATGCCCAAGCAGGACTGAGATATGATCCGGAAAGCCAGCAAGCAATGCATCCTTCTTGCCTTCTTCAGTGATGTGAATGGTCACACAGCCAACTGCTTCGCCGTACATGGTCGATATCGAAGTGCCCAGGTATGAACCCAACAGGCCATTGCCGGAGCAGGCTCCCAGGAATGGAAAATCATGACTGACGATTTCATCAAACAGACGATTAAAGTCCTGTTCAATTTTCTTCTGGATTGCTGATTTATCCGGTTCCGGTGTGCTGATATCAAATGGGCTACCGCCGACGATCACAGCCGAATAATTCTCTAACGCCAGGTCCTCAGGGATACCACCTTTTTCGATACGTATGCGATGAACATCTTTTTCTTCAAGGCCGCCATATTTCAGTATTGCAGCAAACTCATTGTCAGAGGTCTCGTCTTCGGGGCGTATTTGTAGAATAAGGAATGGCCTAAATATGTTCATCGCATGTTAAATAAATTAGAAAAAAGATTACTACAGAGGTTTTGCTGTACGTCGTCAAACCAATTTGGACAGATGTTTGCTGGCATTATAAGACGATTTAGAAGTCACGATTGATAAAACTGAGATCTGTAGAACATACGCAAACCAATTAGAAGGCACTCGAGAAACCGTTTCAAAACATATCCGGAATCAAATAAGCTTAAATAAACAACTTAAAATATTTGATTACGAAAAAACAGAACCGCTTCCAGAATATCGTTGCGAAACAGAATTAACTTCTGGCTGTCAATAGCGGAGTAAAAATATACCAATTTGCTATAATTTTATGACTAACCGTATTTTTAGACAAAAGATTCAGGCGTCACATTGACACCCGCGTGTCCTTACTTGAGAGAATGCCATGAAAAGACGTACTTTGTTACAAGGTCTCGCCGTCCTGCCCGTGTTGCCGCTCATTCCGGCATGCTCACGTTCACAAGTGATTGGTGAAGCATCCCACCCGATTATACCGCTCAATAAACCGCATAAAGAATGGCGCGAATTAGTCTCACGCAGAGCCTACGAAATCCTGTTTGAAGAAGACACCGAACGTCCAGAATCCAGTAATCTGGTTTATGAAGATAGACAAGGCACTTTCCTTTGCGCCGCTTGTTATTCGCCGTTGTTTGAGAGCGAACATAAATATGAAAGTTGGACGGGTTGGCCTAGCTTCACCCAGCCAATTCCTGGTCACTTAGCAACTAAACTCGACTTCAAAATGCTCTGGCCGCGCACCGAATATCACTGCGTACGCTGTGGCGGCCACCAAGGCCACTTGTTTAGTGATGGCCCTGAGCCACGTGGAGAACGTTGGTGTAATAACGGACTTGCGTTAAGCTTTGTGCCGCAAGAAGAACAATTGCCTGAGCTTAGAGGCTGATTAGTGAATAGGCGCATACTATATGTATTGATTACCTTTGATGCATCAGCGGAAAAAACCCATCCCGCACTTTCCACACCGCTTCCATATCCAGCTTCTCACCTTTGAAAATAATCTGGCGGCTCTTCTTGTCCTGCCTAGCCTTGAGGTAGCGCGTCACATTCATCCAGCGAATGGTCTCTTCACTGCTCATCTCGTCTTTTTGGCGGATGACGAGAAATACATCCACCGGCTGGCTGATCCAGTATTCGAGGTGGCGCTCGTTCTTCACGTCAAACACTTCACTGCCATCGCTTTTGCGAGTACGCAGTTGAGACATTTAAGCTGCCAAGTCTTTTAGTAGCTCCTTAGCATTAGTGTATGTTTTGCTGGTCTTTGACAAGTCTGCGTCATGCTCATTGATAGCCCAGCGTAAATCATTAAGGTTATTATGTAAATCCGATGCTACCGCTATAACTTCTGTATAAGCATCTTCAATGCCATCATCAGACAACATTTCGTCGTCTCTTCCATATTCACGTTTTTTGATTAGTACGTTATACAATTCATTAACGCTTGCTTGTGCTTTCTCTAACTGCTCAGAGATTAAGCCGTCCCGGTCTATTTCCCCATCAATATCTTTTAGTACAGCGGTTAATTTTTCAGCGAAGTTTGCGTCTGAGTGCAATTGTGCTGCGAGTCTATTTACCCATAAAATGGTGTTGTCTATAGCTCTCAATAGCTGGAGACTGCGCAAGCCTTCTTATTCCACTCCACGGCCAAAACTACTAAAGTGGGGATGCTGTAACTTTTATTCTGTGTTTTCATAACAGTATCTCCGTTCCCTGGAGTATTCATATAATTAACGGCAAAACAACCTTATTGTTAAGTTTTGCTAACTCTCGGTACGTCTGCAAAATACTCTACCTGTTTTACCACGTCAATGAGAAATATCACTATCTTGGCTTACTCCTATCAATACACTCGATTCTAACCACCGGGGCATTTTCAGGCCGTTTATAACTGATGTGGCCCACTATAGGGGGTGGTATATGTGAACGGTTACAAATAAAGCGTATTGAGGTTGTTATTATGGTGAGATTCTGTGTGGGGGAAAATAAGGTGTTTTGTTGTAGATTGTTACCTGCTAGTCCCCCAGCAGAGACCTATTGCTGGAATCTAATCTACCAAGATGATTGTAACTGACTGTTTTATTGGTGCTGTTGGGCAGAATCGAACTGCCGGCCTACTGATTACGAATTCTAATTTGTACTGTTTTAAATTGTTTTAATATCTTTTAATAACGGTTAATCTCATTGTTTTAGCTTGCTTTTATCTACTATGTTGTTTTAAACTAATATCCATAGTTTTACGCCAACTGTCTACATGGCGTCTACATGAAAAGAGATTTAAACAATGATAATGGCAACTCAAACACTCTCGCACAAGATTACAAAATCCTATGTAGATAAACTAAATGTACCTGCAACAGGTCAAGCATTTATTCGTGATGCTGCACTTAAAGGATTTGCGGTTCGCATCACGGCATCTGGCGCAAAATCTTTCATTTTGGAAAAACGTATTGAAGGCAAGGTTAAGCGAGTGACCCTTGGTCGTTATCCTGAGTTAACCGTTGAGCAAGCCAGAAAAGAAGCGCATAAATTGCTAGGCCACATTGCTATTGGACGTAATCCAATTGCTAAAAAAAAGCAAGAATCTCTGCAAGGCACAACACTAAAACAAGCTTTTGATGATTTCATAACTGCCAGGAAAAGTCTCAAGGATCGAACGCTTTATGATTATAGGCGTTTAATGAAAGTTGTTTTTGTTGATTGGCAAGACAAAGCCATGAATAAAATTAGTAAAGACATGGTTGCTAAACGCCACAGTAAAGTCGGCGCAGAACGTGGGCAAGCCTACGCAAACCTTTCTATGCGTTTTTTGCGCTCTCTGTTTAATTTCGCCATTGCGCAATATGAAGACGGCAGCGGGAATTCTATCTTGCGAGAAAATCCGGTTATGCGCCTCACCCAAACCCGTGCATGGTATCGGGTAGATCGTCGTCAAACCGTAATCAAGCCACATCAGCTTACACCTTGGTATCAAGCAGTCATATTACTTAAAAAGGATACAATCTCAAAACAATCTGCCCTGGTCGCTGATTATCTTTTATTTTTACTGTTTACTGGCCTACGACGACAGGAAGCCGCAACTTTGAAATGGTCTGATATTGATTTGAATGACCGATCATTCACACTGACCAATACTAAGAACCGAGAGCCGCTGACATTACCGCTTACAGATTTGTTGAATGACCTGCTGGAAACTAGAAAGGCGGTCACAAATTCCCAATATGTATTTGCTGGTGATGGTAAAGCAGGCTATTTGGTTGAACCGCGTTGTCAGGTGAAAAAAGTCATAAAGATGTCTGGTGTGCCATTTACGTTGCACGATCTGCGCCGCACATTTTTGACTGTTGCCGAGAGTATCGATATTTCAGCTTATGCGCTTAAGCGTTTGGTGAATCATAAAATGTCCAATGATGTCACTGCTGGTTATATTGTCAGTGATGTCGAACGCTTGCGAAAACCGATGGAGTTGATATCTGCACGTTTGCAAAACTACTTTGTAATCAATGAAACAGAAAATAACCAGTAACTAATTGTTTATTGAAACCTTGAATATAATATTTTATAACTTATAATATGTGTAAGCCGTATAGTTTATTGATACGATCCCAGGCCAAAAAAAAATTGCAAAACCTGACCAGGTCGGATCGATTCAGGATAGCTGAAAAACTGGAACAACTTGGCCGTAATCCTGATGATGCATCGCTTGATATTAAGAGACTGGAAGGTGAGCCATATTTTAGGCTAAGGGTTGGTAACTGGCGTATCATCTTTGATCGGCAAGATGTTGTTAGAATTATTGCGGTAGAGAAAATAAAATCGCGCGGAGATGCCTACAAATGACACTGCAAAAAATAAAATCGATTGATGGTAAAGACGAATATGTCCTGTTGCCTGTGGTGGTTTATCAGACGCTGAAAGATCAAATTGAGAAAGCATTGACCACCTATGAAACTGGTCAAGATGATGCACAAGCCTATGTACCATTTGTCCTTGAAGATTATGTTGATAATCCTGTGGCCATGGCACGCATCAAAGCGGGTATTACTCAGGAGCAACTTGCCCAGCGTCTTGGTGTCAGTCAAGCCTATGTAAGTCAGGTTGAACGCCGTGTGCATGTGACCAATAAAATGCTTGAACGGGTAACCGCCATTCTGGTGAAAAAATGAAAGCATTGATAATAAAATTTTCAAAGTGGAAATGGAAAGAAAAACGAAAGAATGTTGCTAATAATATTAATTTAGATGAAAGGACTGATAGCTTTAGAATTAGTGAGGAGAATCTTAAATCTTATGAAGAGAATTTAAAGTGGGAATCTGAATTAGTTTCCACTGCTTTACATGAGACAAGGAAAAGAAAATATTCTGCCATTAAAGCTTCGATAATTTTATTTCCTGGGTTGATAGGCGGTATGTTGGCTGCTATCTCATATTTAGAAAAGTCCGATTCGAATACTCTTTCTGTTGCAGACAATTGGGCTGGCTATTATTTGGTGTCTATAGTTTCTATTTCTATGTTTATAGGAATGGCGAATATGATATCTATTAAATATATTGCTGCGTATAAGGCACAAGCTAATTTATTTATAAGACAATTAAATTGTTTGCGTCAGGCGCGGGATTCAGTTACCTATTATAAGTTTGAAGGAGAATTTCCTATTAATTGGAGGGCGTTATTTGACAAGAGCGGAATATATTATAAGGTATTCGGTAAACATAGAAAACTTTACATAGGAAATCAAGAGATTAGAAATAGGCTTATTGGGTCATTTTCTGAGTCTGCTGATAAATCGTTAATCAGTTTCCTATTTTTAACTTCTTTGACACTTATTTCAGCTCCTTTCATATGGTTAGCCGCAGTTTCTCTAAAAGAATGGGAAAAACTATCCGACCATCACTTGCCATTCCTTGATAACCCAAGCTATCTTATTTCACTAAATATGATTTTTATAATTTCGGCAGTTATTTTTTTTGTGGTTGGTCACTGGGAAAACTTTAGGAGGCTACGGGCAGGAGGTGGGGGCATGGATGAAAATGAGGATGAGGAAAGTAGAAATACATATACACCTTTATTCATATTAAATAAAACAGACTATGTGTCAGTGCTTTTTATCATTATTATTGCTCTGTATTGGATGTATTTAGGATTTTATGCAAGCATATTTATGCTTGATTCATCTGAAACAGAGTTCAGCATTATTATGTTGACGCTATCCGGTCTCAGCCTATTTCTAATTATAATATGCGTTAAAAAAGTATTTTTCGACTCTCTGAATAGAATATATAAATCATTGGTTTATAAAATTAATGGCGACCTTAAGGCAAACAGGCACAATGAGACAGATATTCCAAATTAGACATTAAATCGGAAAACCACTACTGAACGTCGTCCCCACGTATTGAAGGAAATCGCCTTACCTTATAACGTTTAACTAACTCAGAGAACTAACCATGTTTCTTGATAGCGAGGATTACCAGACGATTTGGCAACTAGGTCATAATTGGGCGAATGCTGACCCAAATGAAACTGATGTTAACGCATTATCACCTGAGCTGCGAACTGCTTTTTATCGGTTGATGCAATCTGCATTCCATGAGGAAATCTCTATACGAACAAGAAATTGGGATATTTTTGATAATGGATACTATCTAAATACAATCATTGATTTCTTTCATTTTAGAAAGTTTAAGAAGTGCTTGAGAGAAGATAAATTTGATAAGTCCTATCTGGATTCTCTTTATTTAAAGCGTAATGAAGTTTTGAGTTGGTCTGACAATATTATTCTTCTTGACCCTCCGCCTTGTTGGGCACTAAAAAAAACATGGCTCTTAATGTATTCCAGGTTGATCAGAAAGAAAGAGTCCAAGTAGAGATTTCATAAGACCTTTTCCTCGTTTTTTTGTATTGTGTATGAACTCAAAAAATCCAAGATAGTTGGGTAAGGATTCTTGCGAAATTCCTCG
>JAJDBG010000074.1 GCA_029261475.1 Nitrospinaceae bacterium | reverse complement strand
ACTCCACGCGTTTTCCAACTCTTCCAAAACCGTCGGGGCTTTGAAGGGTAAATCTGCCAATGCGGATAATTCACGCGCCACACCAAGATAGCTCAAGCCATAACCCCGATTGGGGGTAACGTTTAATTCCAGAACTTCTGCGATTTCCCCATCGGGCAAATCAACACGCTCGAAAGCTTCGACTTCAAATCCACCCAAAGTGAGGTGTCGGTCTACTTCTTCAACAGGAAAAGAAAAATCAACGTATTCTTTCAACCATTCCAATTCAATTTGCATACACTTAAATTCCCGGGAAATAATGCGGAGCAAGCCCGCTATATATAACTGGATCGTTTCATCCAGTATCAACTCGTACAATCAGGCAAAACCCGACCCGAACCAAAGAAAATCCAGGCAGGCGTGACATTGTAACAAAGCTAAAAATAGAGTACAGATTAAATAGTCTTCTTTTTTACGATTGAGGGGGAAAACAGGAAGGAAATACTAATAGAGAAGTGATTACCGGGAACAGTCAAGCCAATGATGCGCTAAAAACAAAAAAGCACAATACTGTGCTCGGCACTATGCGTCGCGGCTGATTTTCATTTTCTTTAATTTTTCGACCAGGGTAGTCCGGTTGAGCCCTAACAAAGTAGCGGCCTTGTTCTTTACCCATCCCGTTCTTTCTAATGCTTCTTCAAGGATCTCACGCTCAAAATCTTCCACGACTTGCTTTAAATTGATCCCCTCTTCGGGAATACCTCCAAAAGCCGGAAAAGGTGAAGCCGTTTGGAACGAGCGACGTATCATCTCAGCGGGGGATTCATCAGGTACTTCTTCTTCCAGAGGGGCCCAGGGTTCAGCACCATTCAAAACTTTCTCAGGCAAATCACGTCGGGTTAAAACTTCTCCTGACCCCAACACAACCATGCGTTCCACAAAATTCTGTAACTCGCGAATATTTCCCGGCCATTCATAGTCGATCAAGATGCTCATCGCTTCGGGATCAACGGCTTTGAAAGATTTATTTTTCTGCTCATTGAAACGGCGCAGGAAATAATTCACCAACAGGGGTATGTCTGTTTTCCTCTCGCGAAGGGGTGGCATGTGGACCGGGATGATATTCAATCTGTAAAAAAGATCTTCCCGAAACTTTCCTTGCTTGATGGATTCTTCAATATTAACGTTGGTAGCCGCAATCACACGAATATTGATAGGAATTGCTTTCGAACCACCAATTCGGTCAATTTCCCTTTCCGACAAGACTCTTAGCAATTTGACTTGCAAAGCAGGCGGCATATCTCCAATTTCATCGAGAAAAATAGTCCCTTCATGCGCCAACTCCAAACGCCCTACCCTGGCATTGACCGCACCTGTGAACGAGCCTTTTTCGTATCCGAACAATTCACTTTCGAGCAAATCATGAGGAATGGCACCACAATTGACAGCGACAAAAGTTCTAGAGGAACGATCACTGTTCTCATGCAACGAACGTGCGATGAGTTCCTTACCCGTTCCGCTCTCACCGAAAATCATCACCGTACTGTCAGAATTGGCGGCTTTATCGACAAGCTGGAAGACTTTACGGATTGTAGGCGAATCACCTACGATCCGGTTCATTTGTTTTTTAATGTTTTCGACCATAATATGACGCTATTATAGCCTTCAAGCCCATTTTGTCAAACCAAAAAACCGTTGATAACTATAGAGTTACAAATATATTTTACAATAACTGATTTTCGCAGCAGATTGACTGTCAATTTCGTGACGATTTGAGTGTGATCGGCCGGCCTTGCACACGGGAGGGAACGAAGAACTTCGTCGAAGACTTTATCTGGCGGGTTGAATGCAAAAAGCCAAAGCGGGCTGAGCCCGCTTTGGCTTTCAACTATTCTTGCATGCGAAAATCTTTAGAATAATAAGTCACAAGGTCTCTGAGCGACAGCATGCCAACGACTTTATCTTCCTCGGTAACCGCCAGATGACGGATCTTATTTTTGTGCATGAACAAATTAGCCTCTTCGACAGGGAGGTAACGATCCATAGAAAGTACAGGCGATGTCATGACCGTTTCTATAATGGTGGTCTCAACATTGAGTCCTTTTCCTAGAACTTTGCGCGCCAAATCGGATTCCGTTACAAGCCCGACAAACTCGCCAAGCTTTTGCACCAAAACCGCCCCAATCTCGTTCGCTTGCATGTAAAGTATCGTCTCTTTAACGGTGGATTCGGAATCCACGCTCAGCACCGGGGAACTCATATAATCACCAATGTCATCCAGACCTGCATTTTCAATGTCATCCATAACCTTTATCTCCTCAATTGAGTTAATTCTCTGGAAAGAAACCCAGAGAAAGAAAATTTAAAACAACAGCAACCTATTTAAACTTGCATGATCTTTATCTCAATCTCTGACGGGTAGAACGGAACCTGATTTTTTTCGATGCCTGATAATGCGCAGGGACCCCCATTGCGGAACAGGCTTTGGCACCTGATGCTGGAATGCTTATAGAATAAAAGAGTTTCAATCGGATAGGAAACCGATCTTTGAGGAACTTTCGGGCGATGTGCTTTGCAGTCATGGTCAACCTCCAAATCAGGGAATGGTATTGGCAGGCTATTCATCTTAAAAAGTCGACTGTGCTTATGCGATGCCTCAAAAATTGAGATGCACTGAATTTAAATGGGATTTTTTTAACTTGTGCAGGGAAACTGGCAAGTTCGGAGTGACCTTGCCTGGATTCACATCTCAAAATTGTTTTTCAAGAAATTATTTATACGTGAGTTGGGTACTCAAACGGATTTTACTTCCAGCTTTGGATCGAGCTGTTGACGCAATTGGCCTTGAATGTATTGCAGTGTGCCAGTACTCGAAGTAGGACAACTGCCACAAGCACCTTGATATAAAATTTTGACCGTATTGCCTTCTACCCCCTTCAGTTCAACCCCGCCGCCATCTTTTGCCAAATTCGCACGTATGGATCGATCCAGCACCATCTCGACAGCTTTCATTTTATCTGCGTTGGAAAAAGATGCGAAGCGTTCGACATCCAGGTCTATTTTAGGAGCAGTGGCATCCGCAGGATAGATTTTGACCAAGCGATCAATCGTCTTCCACACCTTGTCTTTCAAGGGACCGAAGTATGTGGAACCTGTTTTGGTAACGGTGATAAAATTCTGCATGATGAAAACGCTTTGGATATCACCTAACGCAAAAATTGCCAAGGCCATCTCATCGTTAGCGCACTCGCTTTTGGATGTGTAGGATTTGTTGCCGTTGTCCAAAACCTGAGCATTCAAGACATATTGTAAAGCACCGGGATTGGGCGTTTCGCGAGTTCGTACCACTTTAATAATATTGCCCGTAGGTAATTTTTTGGCTACGCTAGTCGCTGTCGAATCCGTGGAAGTGCTCTCTTTACTTTTTTCTCTTTGGGCTAATATTTCGCTGAGTTTCATGAGTTACCCGTCATAGAATGAATTGCAGTTATCATATAATATTCGTCAATCAAAACCAACTTTAAGGGACTCTATTAAATTCAATAATTTAATCAAAGACTAAATATCTTTATTTCGCAAGACCGTCCATGACTAAAGTCACTCCCAAGGATCGGCCTTTAAAAATCTTCCTGATTTTCACCCCGCCTCATTCGGCAAGACCGGGGACAAGGCCTGTAGCTTTCTTACCTTGCAATGAACGGATGCCTGCTCGCCCGACATAAATGGCAAGTCCCACGAGAATCAATGCAGAGACACCTAGAAAAATATTAGGCACCGGCTGGGTAAAAAACATCCAGGATTGCCAAAGCAATGCAGCAATCGTTGTAACGATCATGAACAATGCCGGGTAAAAAGTATAAGCCGTTGGTTTCTTCACACTGGCAAGATAAGAAGATATAACAAACAAGGCCACTGCGGCAATGAGTTGGTTTGTCGCACCAAAGATGGGCCATATCTTTTGCCATCCTTCCGTAGCACCTATCAAATAAGACAGAAAAATGATCGCCCCCGTTGCAATGAATTTGTTCTTCAATGGAGCAAATTGCCGACCGATTGATTCCTGAACAATGAATCGGGTGATCCTCGCGGCTGAGTCGAGCGTGGTCAAAACAAAAGTATTCAGAGCAAGAACAGCGATCATTGAAGCGAAGGTGAAACTCATCATGGGAATCATTTGATGCACTATATTCCCAAATCCGTTACCGTAAGCTAAAATCCAGCCGCCTGATTTCAGCGTCTCCCGAAATCCAAGTGTTTCCATATCTACCCCTCCACCAACGGGAGCGGTCCAGTACAAGCCACCCCCCACGAGCAAAACTGTTGCCACAGCCACAACACCTTCGGTCAACATCCCGCCGTATCCGATTGATCGTCCTTGCGACTCGACAGCCAATTGCTTCGAAGTAGTGCCACCAGCAACCAATGAGTGAAACCCCGAAACGGCCCCGCAAGCGACCAGAACGAATAGCATCGGCCAAACGGGTCCTTGATGATCGGCAACCATACCCGTAAACGCCGGAGGATTGATCTCAGGTCGCACCCATAAAAGGGCAAGCATCCCCAATGATAAGGAACCAAATAAGACGTAGGTAGAGAGATAGTCTCGTGGCTGAAGTAAGATTTGTACGGGCAATACCGATGCGACTCCGGCATAAATCATCAACAGAACAAACCAGAACATCAGCGGCGACAAGCCCATCAAGCCTTCATCAGGAAGCACTACTGGAAAACGAAAACCAACGAATATATTTAGAATCAGCAAGCAAACGCCAACACAGGTGACCGCTGTTAAATTATAATTCTTTTTGTAAATAAACCAGCCGAGAGCCATTGAAACCGGAATGATTGCAAAGGTAGGAAAAACCATCTCCGGTTGGGCGATCAAGGTCTTGGCGGCAACCACACCAAACACGGCGATCACCAATAGCATGGCCAGCAAAAGAAATATTGCAAATACGCTTTTGGCGCGTGCGCCCATCGTTTCTTCTGCAATTTCAGCAATGGAACTGCCGCGATTGCGCACAGAGATCATCAGTGTCAAATAATCATGTACCGCACCGATAAAAACATTGCCCAGCAAAATCCAGGCAATCGTTACCGCCCATCCGAAATGATGCAGGGCGACTATCGGACCAATGACAGGTCCGGCTCCAGCAATGGACGCAAAATTATGCCCAAACAAGACCAGCGGTTTGCTGGGAACATAATCGACACCATCGGACTGATTGTGCGCGGGCGTGCTCTTGGCATCATCGGGCTGGATGATCTCGGCATCCAGTTTTCCGGCATAAAACCGGTAACCGACGAAATAAAAAAACAAGCAGGAGGATATCAGTATGAAGACTGTAAGCATTTGAATGCCTATGATTAAATGAGTTGGATGCTTTGTACAACAATAGCAATGCTAAAGGATGAGATCAATCCCGTCTATTTCTAATTTTTTGAACGGGCCAAAACCAGACAGGGAAAGGGTCACTTTGGACGAGGTGCGCAACAGTTTCGATATAAAAACTTCGACCCCCGAGGCTGAGAAGCTCCGGTAATCTTCTGGCTTGTCAGGAACACTGCTGGTAAATTTGATTTCAGGAAGCCGCCCTACGCAACAAGGTGACTGTATTTCTTCCAAATCTACCGTCAGCCGATTCTGCATTTTTCTCTCTAAATATTCTTTAGCGTCTGCGCTGAAAACCAATTTCATAATAGAACTGAAATGCAAGTGAGAACAATTTCATCCTTTTATGCAAGAATACCGTTCGATGTCATTCGACCGTTTCAGAATAGATCTTGCTTGCCAGTTAAAACAGCCCTTCCTTACAAATAGTTTGCTCACGCTTGGGCCCTGTAGAGATCATCAAAAACTCTGCCCCGATGATTTTTTTCAAACCATCAATATATAACCTCGCATTTTTAGGAAGGGATTCAAATTTATAGGTCCCGACCGTACTTTCCATCCAACCATCAAACTCGGTGTAAACCGGCTTGCAATTTTGAAGGACATTCAGGTCGGCAGGCATTTCCTCATAAATTTTTCCATTGTGTTCATAAGCCGTGCAAACTTTCACAACCTTGCACTTGTCAAGAACATCCACTTTCGTAAGAGCCGCTGAGTCAATGCCATTGAGATGAACGGCGTAACGTGCCACGACCGCATCGAACCAACCACAACGCCTTGGCCTGCCAGTGGTCGCACCAAACTCATGACCTTCTTTGCGTAATAGCTCGCCATCTTCGTCAAAAAGTTCTGTAGGGAAAGGCCCTTCTCCAACGCGTGTCGTGTAGGCTTTAATGACTCCCGCAACTCGATCGATTTGAGTGGGAGGAATGCCCAAACCTGTACAAGCCCCGCCCGAAGTGGAGTTGGAAGAGGTCACAAAGGGATAAGTGCCATGATCCACATCCAGCATGGTCCCTTGCGCTCCTTCGCAGAGCAAATTCTTTTTATTAGCAATTTGTTGACGTAAATAGGTATGTGTATCGGTCAAAAGACCGAGGATTACCTTGCGTGTCTTCAACAAGCCCTCAAAAATTTCATCAAAACTTTGAAGTTCACCATCAAACAATTTTTGAATGATTGCCTTTTTTTCCTCGTAATTGGCGAGGACTAATTTCCTCAGTCGATTTTCATCACTTAAATCACAAGCGCGAATTCCCAAGCGGGCAATTTTATCGGCATAAGAAGGCCCAATGCCGCGCCCAGTGGTACCGATTTTTTGATATTTCCCATCGCTCTCACGACTTATATCCGAACTACAATGATAAGGTAAAATGATGTTGGCCCGATCAGAAATCAGCAAGCGGCTTTCAAATTCAATCCCCGCTTTTTTTAACTGATTCATTTCGTCAAGCAAGGCCTGAGGATCAATCACCACCCCATTGCCGATCACACAGATCTTATCCTTGTGAAAAATACCGGAAGGAATCAGGTGAAGAACGTACTGCTCTCCATCGCAATAAATCGTATGGCCCGCATTGTGCCCACCTTGATAGCGCGCAACAATATCAGCATCTTCAGCAAGAAGATCAACGACCTTCCCTTTTCCTTCATCTCCCCATTGCATACCCGCAATGACAGCAACAGACATGTTAAAACCCTTAATTTTTAAAAGAAAAAAACCATTACATCCCTTGAAAGGGACAATAAACGCCAATTGTAAAAACGATTGCGCATTATGCGTTCACCCTACGCTAAAGTCAAGCAACCCCCACAGACCCCAAACACATAGGCCTGTTCCTATTTCCCCAAGTACCGCTTCAGCAATTTTGATTCGAGAATCAGTGGATTCCCTTCGGCATGTTTTTGAGCCCATTGAAATTGTTCCTGTGCTCTTTTGCCTTTGTCCAGCATATGAAGTGCCAGAGCAAAATTGAAATGCACCTCTCCCGAGGAGAAATCGGCTTCCTGCGCTTGATTGAAATTCAACATGGCATCGAAATACTCTCTTTTTCTGAAATTTTCAATCCCCCGCTCATTATTTTGGACAGCAGACGGCTCAGAGTTAGGAGCTAACATGAGAGGCGACTCTTCCAATTGATCGCAGGCACATAAAATCCACAAACAAAAAAATACAGCTATTACTTTATTCATTGAGAACAGGTTTCTATAAAAATCTTAAGGTTTATCTGGATATATGGAGGAATGTTTCATCATTCAGATTGAAGCATCTTGCATTTATTTCGGTACCAACGACATCCCATCTCTGCAAAAATTTTTCGATCGGGCGGCATTGCGTAATCCCCATTCTCATTATAGGGAACTCCCGGCATTTCCATATCATTATAAACTTGATTGATGTAGGCAGGAAAATCGGCGTAGAGGGGTAGTTGTTTTTTCAATTCGGGCATCGCCTTTTCTTTAAACCGCAACAACTCCTGCCCACCAGGATGTATTTCAGCCAGACCATTATCACCATACGAACGCTGGGCAAAATCCGTCATCGCTTCAAAATCTTCCCAATCCTCCAACGCATCCACATCAGAAACAAAGGCCGGGTCATCGTGCAATTTGGTAATGAATGGCGTGTTCAACAAAATAGAAGCCCCCTGGTGAAAATTCGAAGCATGCGCTCCAAATTTGTAATCCCTGTTCGCACGCAACTCTTTCAGATCACGCCGAAAGTGCTTCCAATGATGAATGAAATTAGGAATCAAACGTAACAGCCGCGTTGGCAAAGATGCGGCCTTCTTGATTCCCGCTTCAAAAATATTGCCATCTTTGCGCGATGAATGAAGGTACTCAATGATATCCATCTCTACTCGCGACAAATTGATGGGATAAATATTTGGTTCCTTCAAGTCATGACATTCTTTGCCGCCATCATAAATGCCACGGTAGTGATAATTTCTGCGAACGAACTCGCTCTCCGGGCATTCCTCTAAGTCAGGAAACATTTTCTGGCGCGAATTGAGCCAGAGAATGAGGTTGTGATTTTTGATGTCCTCGTCCTTCAGCGTTTTTTCCATATCGTACAAGAACGGTAGATCTCCAGGTTGAAAAAGAATCATTTCATCCAGATCCAGGTCGAGGCTGTTTTTCCCCAGGCTCAAGGTGTTCAATATGCTCAGGTTGCTGATATCCTCCTGCACGAAGCTTATTTTTTTTCCATTTGAGCCATTGACATCCAAATAAGATCGAAGGATTTTTTCCGTTTCATGTGATCCCACCACCACAATTTCCTTTAGGGAAGAGCGCAAAACGTTAGCCAACGCATAACACATGATCGGAATACCGTGAATAAGAAACAGGAATTTAAGACGATCTATAGAATCATCGCAGGCGCGAAGAATCAAATGGCTCACACCCGATTTACCCTGCTCGATCTCACGACGCGCCTTGGCAAGGCTTGTTGCATCGGCCTGAGCGCGGGATGGGAAGCGATCATGGCTGAAGCTCACGATGCCCTTTTCAATACAAGGTCTGTTTTTAGCTGGAATCATTGCAACTGTTAACGCAAAGAAAAGTTCTTAAAAATAATATTTCGTTTTACCCTTTTAGTCACACTGCTGAGAATCGGGGTCTTTCAATAATCTTTGGAGATCGTTCCATTCATCTTCAATAGCGACCAAAGCATCTTGTTCCATCTTCCTGTAAAGGCAAACAGCCGATCTGCCCTCTTCCGTCAAATGCGCTCCACCGCCACCCTTACCCCCAGCGACCCTTGCAACTAAAGGGGTCCTGAAGTTTTGGTTCATCATATGAACCATATCCCAAGCCCGTCGATAGCTTAGCTTCATGAGTCGGGCCGCTTGCGAAATCGAACCCACCCGGTCTACAGCTTCTAGCAAATCAACCTTTCCAGGTCCTAAAGCAACGGTTTTCCCCATCACAATTCGAATACGCGGCTTGCATTGAAATCCGCTTTCTTTCTCATTAGATGTTTTCATTCGCAATGGCTCTGTTCGTTCATCACTTACAATCAGTTTGCAGATTTTTCTCCAACAGGAACAATTCCTAATACATTTGGAATGGGCCAAGCGTATCCATTTTCTCCCGTACGCCCTTCGCTATCTGTGTATTTTCCTAAAAATTCATATTCTCGACCACCTGCATTCACATAAAGCTGGGCTTCCGGCCCCCCTTCCGTATACATCGCACGTTGCAAGCCGATCGGAAGTGCCAGAAGCATATCGACCAGATCATGCATAGAATAAGGGGTACGAACATGAATGAGCAGAATTCTGCCCTCATCATCACTGCCAATGGCAGTCGCACTCCAAACTTTTTCTTGCGGTTCCCAAACATTTTCCCTATGACAGGAAACCATGCGGATACTTTGAATCATCCCCCCATAGGACTTGCCCAAAGTGTCCAAGTCTTGACAATCTCGATCAATAATCTGCGCTTTGGGAACAGCAGGGGTCAAAGAATCGAAAGCGAAAAGAGTCCTGTCCTTTGAAAGACGGCTGTGATTCACATGTCCTCGAAACCGTTGCAAAGAAACACTCGATCTCTTATTCTCCTGATACATACTGGGATTGATTGCAGCGACTAATTCATAACGTTTGGCCCAATCCCTTGCGGAAAGAAGCTCTTGATTTTTTATTGCAGATAAATTGAGCAAACGAAATTCAAAATACTGTGGATCAATGCGAAGAATTCTAATTTTCGAATCGCCACGATTCGTCAATTTTGAACCAACAAAAACACCCAACTCTAGCCCCGGCTCCAAACTCAACCATTCGTTCAAGGGTTCGGGTTGCGCGGGAACGTTTTTAAAAGAAAACCAAGCCCCCAGCACAATACAAAACATCAACCCAAACAGGAACCCAAGCTTCAAATATCGGGGAAAGACAAAGTCACGTTGCATCAGCTCACAATCCAGAAAAAAACAAACAAGGCTACATCATAGCAGATAAAAATAAGCCATAGAACAGCGGGTTGCAACGCTTTTCTCCTTGCCCCATCAATTGCTTGCATCTACTATACGTATAGATAAAAAAGATATTAAGACAGGATAAGCAGAATGATGAAAAAACACGAAGAAAAAAAAACACCCGCACCCCGAAAAGAAAACCAAATATTCACAATATGGGTACACGTTGGATATACGGTTTTGATTCTTTCGACACTCTCCTGGATGATATACTTGGAATTTTTCATGTAAATCCCGTCTCAATTCAATCAGCAACAAATCCCAAGCATTGAGAATTAAGGACAGCCTTCCCCTACCGCACCACCAAAAAAATTCAAAACGAACGCTAAATACCTGTTTTTAAACATATTGCAATGGAATTATTTTTCACAAAAAAAGCTCATAACCTGCGATTTTTCAAATATTCCCTTAAAAACAAAAAAAATTAAAAAAATATGCTTTTTTGAAATAAAAAGAGGTGTATTTTTATTTTCTTGTGGTATTATGAACCCGTAAAAGAAGGGTTGAGAATATTTATGCTACGTGAATTTATTTAGTATCAGGCCTCGGGTTCATAGCAAACCCGTTTGTTGAGACTGGGTCCTTTATTGGTTCTCTCTTAAGATTGGCTCGCTAAAGGTTCTTGCAAAACAATCCAACCCCCAATTCAAACCGGGAAAGTTTTTCAGGCACATAGTGCTGTACTTTCCCGCCTAATTTAGGGAGTAGTAAAAATGGCAGAAGGAAAAGTAAAGTGGTTCAACGAAAGCAAGGGTTATGGATTCATTGAATCGGATGAAGGAGAGGATTGTTTCGTACACTTTTCAGAAATTCAAATTGATGGTTTTAAAACCTTGAGAGAGGGTCAAGTAGTTGAATTCGAGAGAAGCATGGGCCAAAAAGGACCACAAGCGTCTAAAGTAATCCCCAAATAAAACAGCCCCGACAACCATTGAGCTAACACTCAACGGTTGAGCGGTTTGATTTAAAACCCCTACAGGATTGCCTGTAGGGGTTTTTTTATGCACTTTAAGCAGGAAATAAGATATCACCCGCCTTCTTTTTTGGGGCAGGGTAAATTTTAAAAAACTTTTGAGCTTAAACTTTCCAGCCACGGGCGTGGCAAAGTTTGAGAAGTGCAGGTAACAGGGTGAAGGATGCGACCATACAGGCACCGACTCCAAGCAACAGAGCTAGCCCCAGGCTATAGACTCCGCGGTGATCGGCTGTCATGAGACTGCCAAAGCCTATCATCGTGGTCAAAGAAGTGAGAACAACAGCATTCGCCACACTCGGTGCCAATGGCACTCCCCTCGCCGCACCTTCTTCGCGATAGCGATGTACTATATGCACTCCATCTACAACTCCTATACCAAGTATCAATGGTAGTATCACAAGATTCGCCAGATTGAAGGAAACGCCAAACCAGGGCATCATCCCCGCCGTCCATATCGATCCTAATCCAACAGGGAGCAGTATCAGCAAGACTGTAACTGGCTTTCGAAATGCAACAAAAAGATAAACTACGATTCCTAGTAATGCATAAAGTCCCCCTTTAACGTAACCTTCACGCATCATCTGGCTTGAGGTATACATATGGACCGCATTGCCCGTCACCTTCGGATCGATTTCCCGCAATTCTGTCAGAAATTTCGTCATCCCTTCTCGCTCCCAGATATTGACTTTGGGAAATACAGAAACCAGGTAACGCCCGTTCTCACTGACGAATCGTTTTTTCAACAATGGCGGCAGTTTTTCCACTGTGATCGTATCAGGATGCGCCGCCTGTTTTAAATCGGCGATTTGCTTTCGATAGTCAGCCATCAACTCCCCGGAGTAAGCGGAGAGTTTTTCCTCTGCCATTTTCGGATCGCTTGCTTTAACAGCACTCAAAAAACGTTTGGCCCACAGTTTTGCCGTTTTAACAGACTCGTTGCTGCCCTCTTCGCCTTCTCGATCTTGTAGCTTGAAGCTGATTTTCTTCATGTCCCGGATCAGCCGCTTCAGCGAAAAACTGCCGTCTTCCTCAGCGGGTTCCAGTTCATCCAGAATAGGAGCAATCGTTTCAATGTACTGGATTTTTTCTTCCTGTTCCTCTGGCAAAGCAGAGGCAACACTCTCGACACGACCGACCGTTGGAAGTGATTTGACCTTCTCTTCAAGAGCACGAGCCGATTTCAGGCTATCGGCGATAACGGCGGCAGACCAGGTAGAGCGTTTAGCTTTTTCCAGTATCTTTAATTCGAAGTTCACCGCCTCGGTCCCTTTTGCCTGCAGGTTCAGCAAATTATAATCAAATTTTACATTTGTCAGAGAAATCACGCTGATCGCTGTGAACACAAGCGTTCCGGCAATGACTCTGCCGTAACGTGCGAAAAATTTTTCCAGAAAACGTTCTTTGAATTTATCAACCGGAGAAACTTTGTACTGCGGTTGCCGCCAACGCTCTTCCAGAGAAATCAAAGCGGGTAGAAATAAAAGCATGGAGATCATACATAAAACAACACCACCACCAGCGATCCATCCCAGTTCGGCGATGCCAGTGAAATCAGTGAGCGTCAAACCACCAAATGCAATTCCAATAGCGATCGCACCTGCAATATTACTTTGCCCAGTGCCCAGCATCGCGCTCTGTAAAGCTTCAAAAGCACCCTGCCCCCCTGCCCGTTCTTCGCGATAACGTTCCAGAAGGTGAACTCCAAAATCAATGCCCAGCCCGATCAATATTGTCGTGAAAACAATGGATAAAATATTCAAGTGACCTACAGAAAGAGAAGCCCAGCCCAACGACCAGCAGACACCAACGATCAAACTGGCGACAGCCAACAGGGGTTTCACAATTCCGCCGTAAGCTATGATGTACAAAAGAGCGACACCCCCGAGTGCTAGAAACGAAGCACCTCTCACATCGATTTCCGTCATCACCATTTCGTCTGAAGCAATCACATCCTCGCCCGTCAGCCCTGCGGAGACACTTGGATAGCCAGTGGCAAGGGTTTCTGCGATCAATGCACGCGCCAGATCAACCGAATCTTTGTAACCGGTAAACTCGGAACTTTCTTCATTGGGAACGATCAGAAGGAATAAAAGGGTTTCATCATCAGAAACAAGATAACCCTCGTCCTGCAAACCTCTCTCCTTGCCAGATAGAAATGATTTCCAGGGTGATTTATAAGGGGCCGGTTTTTCTTGCAGGCGATCGACCATCTGTTTTTCTATCTCAATCAGCAGAGACAAATCTTCAGCATCATCACCCACACCTTCTTCTTCCTCGCCAAGGAAACCTGAAACCAGATTGTCCACCATGCCGGAACTGATTTTTGCGTTGATACTTTTAAGGAGTTGATTCAGCCCAGGGCGAGCGTTGATCGATTCCAGAAACGATTGGTGATCAATAATTTTTCCACCCAGATCGCGTAGTTCATTTGGATCCAAATAGAGCAAAGCCGATTTCTTGAATTGATCGACATCAATTTTGTAAAATATATCCAGGAATTGTTGCGGACGCTCCCCCATTTTCCCTGCCAGAGTAGCCGCAAATCCCTTCAAATGGTCGGGGTCATCGCCCTCAACCACCACGATCATGCCGTCAAAGTCTTCAAACTCAGAGCGGTATTTTTCGTAAAGATGAATGTATTCTTTATTTTTGGGAAGCAGATCGCTTCGGCTTGTATGGAAGGTGAGTCGTTCTGCCGTAATCCATAAAGCAATCCCTGCGGTGAGCAGGGAGAATAGAATAACTAGCCAAGGATGGTTGAACGCAAATCGCGCCAGCAGGCCAAGTCCACTGTGAACAGTGCGTAATGGGACAGCATCTTTCGTCACGGTATTTCTCGCTCCGCTCGGCAAAAAAAGATATCTACGAGAGCGGAGTCACTTGCGATTGCGCGAAACTTGTAGGAAATTCTAGGACTCTGTTGTATTGCAAAGATCAGAAACGCATGCCTAAACTGAAGACATGGGCATTGAGGCCAATATTAGGCGCGTTGATTCCTGCGTTTGAAACATGGAAGAGTCTGTAGTTGATCGAATAAGAACGCGTACCTTCTTGAAAAAATTCGATACCAGCACCCGCATGTAAAAGGAATTGAAACTCCGTTCCCAATTCTCGTTCCGCAATGTCTTTCCAATTCGTATAAGAAAAACCTGCGCCAAGAAGAACATTTGGAGCCCAGCTTCTATCAGGGTCTAAAAATTTATACTCTGCCATGAGTGGTGAAAAACCAAGCAAATACTCGCCATCCCGGTTCAAAGCTTCTGCCACGCCTGCTTCGACATGCCAGAACCAGGCACCACGATAGAAACCCTCACCCACTAAACCTGTCAGATTTTTTTGGTAGTTCGGAAAGAAAAACAAAAAGCTTATGTCGGATCGATCTCGCCCTGGAGGCAAATCGACAGTGTAGCCAAAACCCGTTTGCAAGCCAAAAGAAGAAGTCCCCTTTTCAAAGCGAGAAGTAAAATCCTCAGCACTCGCACCCGATGCCAGCACCAAAACCAGAGACACAACCATTCCTGCAATCCAACGTTTCATTTGAGAACCTTCCGAGATAAATTTATTTAAATCGACTTATTATATAAGTATCTAAGCAAGCGTCATTACCAGTTGGGAATTCTATCACAACACTAACAAATTGAAAATAGTATCTTTTAACTAAAATCACTCATGGTGAATTAAAAAATATCCTCATTAAACCCAGCCTCACAAACTCTCAACATATCTTTTGATCTTTAGTTATAATACTTTCTGATTGCGAACCCTACGTTCATCTTTCTTCAGGCTAATAACCTAGGCACAATGGCATTTCCGGATATTTATTTGAGAAAGCTCATCAGAAGCTTCAGGAGTCCCCTCACCCGAGGCCTGCTGCTATTATTCTCAGTTCTCACACTGATGCTACTTTTGTTTGCCACAGTTTTTTACCTGTTTGAAAAGGATGTCTCATTTGGCGATGGACTTTGGACCGCATACATCACACTAACCACCATAGGCTATGGCGATTTTTCAGCGAAAACTGTTGAAGGACGCACTGTCACTGTTTTAACTTCCATGATCGGCATCGCTTGTTTTGGCCTGTTCACGGGAGTGATTCTAGAAAAAGCCATCCAACGGAGGACAAGAAAAATGAAGGGAGAAGGTCAATACACAGGTCGAGATCATCTGGTCATCGTAAACGTTTCCAGTTATGAAGAAACGCAGGATATCCTAAAGGAACTGGATCTGAGTCCAGACTTTCAAGACCTGCCCCGTGTGCTTGTCTCTGCGGTATTGCCTAATAATGACAAAGAAATTCCCGACACCATAGCACGCCACATAGATGGATATATTTCCGGCATGCCTTCTCGAGTGGAAACTTTGGAGCGCGCCAATTTGCAGTATGCGAGAGGATGTCTCTTGCTCTCTTCCCCTTCGAACCCCGGCATGGACGATACAAACACCTTGACCGCTGGGCTAATAGAAAAAAAATGGCCGCAAGTCGTAACCGTCATGGCCTGTGGACAAAGCGAGACTCTAAGCAACCTTGCAATGTTTGACATCGACGGTGGCGTCAGCGCGATGAACCTTCAAATGGGCTTGCTCGTTCAGGAATTAGAAGATCCCGGCGTATTCGAGGTCTATAGCCAATTGTCCTCCAATACAGGCGGCAACCAAATCTACATCAGCCGAACCCCTGTAGGCCAGTGGACCGACTCACCGACTTTGCAATTCGGGCAAGTTAAGCTAGCCGCCATGCAATTGGACTTCCCCGTCGAAATAATGGGAATCAAAAGAAAGTCGCAAGAAAATCTTTTACTC
>JAJDBG010000073.1 GCA_029261475.1 Nitrospinaceae bacterium | reverse complement strand
CAAATCCTGGAAAACGTACCAAAAGGTTATAAGCTTTCTAGACCCGATACCGTATGAGTTCCATCAGTTGGATATACATTTTTTATATGCGGATCACGTCATTCACAATGACCCAAAATGACTTTGACTACTGATTTTTTTTCATAATCTTTGATTGATTCTTTTATTTTAAGCTTGTAATACCTGATTTTTGGTTTAAATTGAATCTCCTTGAGATAAAAAGTTGAAACCATTTTAATATGGGAACATCAAAGCTAGTATGGGAAAAGCAACAATAAATAATACTTTACTTAAACGCCTTCAAATCGGATTTCTTATTCTGGTTTTCGGGTTTTTAACCGGATTCGCTCCAGTTCTTCATAGTCATGATTTAGACTTTGATGAAGCCCACCATGACTGTGCCCCTTGTAACTGGTCCGAAAACAACGTCGGGTCAGAAACCTCGTGCGTTAGTTTAAATATTTCCCCTTCAATTCATCGTTATTCTCTTTCCTGCACTCAATCCGCTAGCTTTGTAGACCCACGTCCCATCTTAAATAAAAGCCCTCCATCCAAGCTTTAATCATCACATCACAAATAAGGCCTTTTATATTTCCAAGGTCACAATAAAATTACCGTAACCAAGTAATACTTCTTTTTCGAATATTTAAGGTTCCATTGTGGAGCGTTATCTGGTGTTCGAAATAATGAAGAACACCAATTGGAGACATTTTGAAAAACCTTCTCTTATTGGATGCGGTTTAATTATCTAGTGGGACAGAATTGGCTAAGACCATTGCATTACTTTCATGGCCTTGATCGATTCTTTTCTGGTGATTTATTACATTCTTTTCATTTTAGTCTTACAATTCTTGATTATTGGATTACTTTCTCCTTGAGAGAAAAAGTTGAAGTCATCTAAATATTAGGATTTCAAAAATAATATGGTAAAGGCAACAATAAATAATATTTTCGTCAAACGCTTGCAAATCGGATTTCTTATTCTGATTTTCGCGTTTTTGACTGGATTCGCTCCAGTTCTTCATAGCCATGACCTGGACTTTGATGAATTTCAGCATCACTGTGCACCTTGTCACTGGTCTCAGAACAACATCGGGTTAGAGATCTCTTGCCTGAGCTTGAATGTTTCCTCTTCATTTCAAGTTTGTTTGTTTTCCTGCACCGGGCCGGTTATCTTTAATGACCCGCTTCCTGTTCTAAATAAAAGTCCTCCACTCAAGTTTTAATCATAGCTAAAAAAGACCTTTTCAGTCCAAGGTCCCACAAATTCCATATCTTACATACATCCTTTTCGAAATTTTAAGGTTCCACAGGGGAGCTTTATATAAATTCGGAAATGAAACTAAAAGAATACTTAAGTGGAGGCATGATGAAAACTTTCGCCATTGGGTGCGCTCTAACGTTGGCTTTTTTTACCAACACGGCACAATTATTTGCCGATGAAGCACACGAAATGAAAAATAGAATCAAATTTCTTGAAGAAAAACTAAAAAATACACATAAGCTTGAAGATCAAATAGACCTTTTAAATGATCGGCTCAATAAAATTGAAAATAAAGGTGACGCGACAAAGGAAAAAAGTTTTGATACACAACTTCCTTCAAATAACAGCGCAAAAACACCTCAAAACTTTCCGGGGGCTCCGGTATCAGACTCTGGGTCACTACAAAACGTCCTTAACCAGTTTCCTGCGTACAACAGAACGCCACAATCTCAGTCGTTTCAAAGAAGCACGGCCACTGGTTTTTCCAGGGTGTTCAATCCTGCACTCAGTGTCAATGGCATGTATCTCGGAACCTACCGTTCAGAAGGAAACTCCAATACAGCGGCCGAAACGAAAACCGGTTTTAAAATTCAGGAAATTGAAATTCAGGCGACCGCCAATGTTGATAATTACTTGAGGAGCAACCTGGTGGCTACTTTTGAAGGCGGAACTTTTGAAGTAGAAGAAAGTTACGTGGACGCCCTTATTACACGGAATTTTTCCATTCGAGCAGGGAAATGGTTTTCCAACTTTGGAAAACACAATTTTCTGCATCAACACCAATTCCCCTTTATTGACGCTCCTTTGGTCAATGCAAATATATTTGGACAAGAAGCATTGAACGAAATTGGCGTGGGTGTAAATTATCTTCTTCCCATACCCTGGTATTCAGAACTGGTATTTGATGTTCTTGAAGGTGATAATACAGTTTTACTAAACGGTACAAGCAACAATCAATTTGCTTATCTCTTTCACGCAAAAAACCTCTGGGACTTGAACGAAGATGCAACGCTTGAAGCTAATGGTTCCTTTCTATTTGGAAAAAACGGGGCTGGAACCAGCAACAACTCAAGTTACGCCGCTGGAGGAAGCTTAACACTTAAATGGATCCCTTCTCAAAATGCCAGATACCAGCAAATCGAGTGGCAATCGGAATACATTCACTCGGAGCGCGAGGCAGGAGTCGTTCAGGCTACAGGTGTTAAAAATCCTGATCAACAAAGGGCCGGTATGTATACTTATTTGAAATATCAGTTCGCACAAAACTGGTGGGCTCAAGGACGGTACGATCACTATGGCTTTGAAAGAGTCTTGGGTGAAAATAAACAATACCGGTTAAGCGGACTGCTTGGTTACGTTCCTAGCGAGTTTTCAGCGATTCGTCTACAGTATAATTACCTCGACGAACAAATTCGTGATGAACATCAAGTCTTCTTACAACTCAATTACACCATGGGTTCACATCCAGCCCATAACTATTAGTAGGGGAAAAAATGACTTGTATATTAAAGTCTAGCATTTGGGCGGCTTTGTCGGTATTTCTGATTTTCTGTTCAGCACCGGCATTGGCCGCTCTAAGGGTAGTAACAACTACACAAGATTTAGCCTCGCTTACCAAAGAAATAGGTGGAGATGAGGTGCGGGTGGATACTTTAACCCGAGGATATCAGGATGCACATTTCATAGCGGCTAAGCCAAGTTACATGTTCCGGTTGAACCGTGCTGATTTACTGATTTACCAAGGCATGGAATTGGAAATCGGCTGGTTGCCTCTTTTGATTCAAGGTTCTCGTAATCCAGACGTCATGGTCGATCGGCCTGGACATTTAAACGCATCGATTGTTATTGAACCTATTGAAATTCCGCAAACACTGGACAGGTCCATGGGAGATATTCATCCCTTTGGGAATCCACATTATTTGCTGAATCCTATTAATGGAATTCGTGTCGCACACCTCATTGCGGAACGTCTCTCGCAATTAGTTCCTGACAAGAAAAGCTTTTTTCAAAAAAATCTGGAAAATTTTACAGAGCGGCTCAAAGTCAAAATTATGGAATGGAGTCGTAGAATGGAATTTGCAAAAGGTCTCAAAGTGACTACGTATCACCGGACCTGGAGTTACTTGTTCAGACACTTTGGCATTCAATATACTGCTCTTATTGAAGTCGTACCAGGTATTCCTCCCACTCCCAGGCATCTGGCACACGTGGTTGATGCGATGAGGATGGACAAAACAAAACTCATTATCCAGGCGAATTATTACGAATCCCAATCTGCAAAATTTGTGGCTGAAAAAACAGGTAGCAAGATACTCTCACTCCCCGTCTCGGTTGGAGGAGTTGATGAAGTTAAAACATACATTGGACTTTTTGATTATATTGTCTCGAATTTCGAAAGAGAAATGAAATGATCGAGATTCTTCCTTTCATTGCCGCTCCAGCCGTGGCCTGCCTAATCCTGTCGATTACTATGGCTTACTTTGGCCTTCACGTGTTGAAAAGGGAAATTATTTTTATTGATCTTTCAATGGCACAGTTAGCGGCACTTGGAACTACTCTGGCATTTGCATGGGATATTCCTCTCGACTCTCCAAAATCACAATTTTTTTCTTTGAGTCTAATCATTGCAGGAGCCGTGTTTTTTTCTTTCGTTCGTTTCTTAATTCCAAAGGTCCCTCAAGAAGCAGTTATAGGAATCATTTACGTTGTCAGTTCGGCTCTTGCAATTCTAGCAGTGGATCAAACTCCGCACGGAGCAGAACATATCAAGGAGCTACTCAATGGTTCCATATTGTGGATCTCCTGGGTAGGAGTCCTTAAATTAACCGGGATATGTTTTTTAGTCGGGGTTTTCCACTGGATATTCCAGAATCGGTTTCAACAGATATCAAATCATTACCGCGAAAAACTTTCAAAGGAACAAATAAGCTGGGACTTTCTTTTTTACTTGAGCCTGGGATTGATCGTTGTCGTTTCGGTAAAATCTGCAGGAATATTCCTTATCTTCAGTTTCTTGATAATCCCCGCCACCTGCGGACTGATTTTTTCCAACGTTTTTTTTAACCAATGGATTATCGGTGCAACCGTCGGAGCACTGGGAAGCGTCTTGGGAATTACCTTGTCCACAATATTGGACCTTCCAACAGGGTCCACTCTAGTCGCTGTTCTTGGAATGTTGTTTCTAATCAGTCTCTCAATCAGCCAAATAAGGAAAAATTGAAAATTTTAATGACCCAAAATACTAATTAATTCTGATATTACTTAGGTTTACTGCCCAATTTCCTCTTCATCGTCGAGATCTTCTTCTTCCTCAACGTCTTCAAGCTCTTCGACGTCTTCGAATTCTTCCTCGACTTCCTCTTCGTCCTCAACCTCTTCTTCTCGCTCAAACTCTGGATACTCCAGTTGAGTCAAAAATTCCGAGGTTCCAAGTGCTTCAAACCCTTCTTCAGTGTAATCATTTTCATCAATATACAGGCGCACGAGGTTCGACATATGCTCCGACCCTGCAATGGCTAACAGGCCCCGATCTGTCAGATTATTGAACTCCAGCATCAAGACCTCGATATTGGCAAATATCGGTGAGTTTGCAATCAATTCCGCACCCTCATCTCCAATTTTATTCCTATCGAGTGACAGGAGAGTCAAATTTCCCAAATACTCGGACTCGGCCAGGGAGCGTGCCCCTACGGAAGTCACCCTATTCAGTTCCATATAAAGGTGAGTCAGGTTTGCAAATTCCTCACAGGAAGCTATGAATATGCACTCTGTATCACCAATACCCAGTTTGCTGAGATCGAGAACCGTTCCGTCGTCCTTAAGGCGACTTTTGCAAAGTTTCAAAATAAGGAGTTCGGCGATAGCGGCCTTGCCGTCAACACCAATGTCGTTGTCGGAAATATCAATCTTTTCTAAACTTGGGAAATTGCCTCCTTTAGCCAGAGCAATGACACCTTCATCTGTGATACCTGTTTTTCTCAAATCAAGATAACTCAAATTTGTAAATGATTTGGAACTGGCGAAGTGTTTGAGTCCATCGTCCCCAAATTTGTTTTCAGCCAAAGAAAGAGAAGTCAATTCCCCCATACCTTTGGCTTCAGATAGAAGGCGCATTCCTTCCGCACCGATCTCGTTCCAGGCTAGACGCAGTGACTTGAGGTGGGGAAAATTTTCAGCTTTGGCCAGGTACCCGACACCCTCATTACCAATTTTATTTTTATAAAGTTTGAGAGATTCAAGATTTGGTAGTTTGTCCGATTCGGAAAGAACTTTTGCTCCATACGGTCCGAGTTTGTTTCCTGAAAGTGTCAAGCGTCGCAACTGTTTCACAGAGCGAGATTTACACAAAGCCTCTACCCCACCATCTCCAAGCTTAACAAAATTGAAATCAAGTGCCTCGTAGTCCTGACTCAATTGAAAACCATTCCTTATCTTTCCTTCTATATTGAAATATCGATCGACCATCAACAGGCTCCAATTAAAATCGAATTTTATTAATTAACAACATTACATATTTACCCATAAAGCTATTTAAAATATAAACTAAAAAAAGTATTTAAGACTTTAAAATACGCACCGTTCTGAGCCATCATCATGTCATTGTGCCCCACCCCTTCAAGAATTTCCAATGTCTTTTCTTTCGTTCCAGCGCACCGGAAATTTTCCTCAGCTTCTTTAGATGAGATCAAAAAATCATCTTCACCATGCATGATGAGAGTCGGGCAATTGACGCTGGCAATCTTGTGCGAATTGTTGAAGGAGCTATTCTCTTCGTCCGTCGTTTTCTCGATGCGCAGTCCGCGTCTCTCCACCAAAGGAACCGGGTCTGCGTAACCACTCTCGATCACGCAAGCAGAAATCGCGTCATGCTTTGAGCTCAATTCAATAGCCGAAGCACTCCCTAAAGAACGGCCCATCACACAACATCCTCTACTCAGAAGACCTTCCTCCAAAAGAGATTGATAGATCAAATGCGCATCTTCTAAAGTTCTTCTAAGCGTTGGTTGACCATCACTTCTGCCGTATCCTCTGTACTCAGCGACAATCAATTCCGCATTCAGAGATGAAAATATTTCTGCCAAGTCATCATAATCCGAAGCGATTTCACCATTGCCATGGAAGTAGAGTAGAACAAATTTTGCACCTTCGTCAGGATACCTTCGAACATGCAATTTCACCTGATCCTTAGCCTGAACGTAGATGTCTACCGCAGTGGGAGGAGGTGTTTTTAAATCGGGTCGAGGGAAAAACAAATTCCCATTGAATTCGGGTGAATCAAATATTGACGGCATATTCGACAATCATTTCCATATTTATAGTTTTAAAGGAGCTATCGAAAAATTCGTTTTTTTGAAATTGAAAGCCACAGCAAGCTGTGGGACTTTACAAATCAGGAAAATAATAAAAATCATACAGCAGTGCCCGGTTAACAAATTGCATGTTTTTTTAAATTTATCCGTTTGAGGCTATATTCAACACACCCTTAAAAAGTTTAGAAATCAATAAAAAAGGATCGAAAACTATTGAAAATTTAGCCTGAACATGCAACAATACGCTATTTTTTTCCCTCAATAAAATCTCATATTTAAAGAAGCTGGAATCCAAACCAGCTGATTGAAATCTAATACAACAATCTACACAAATTTGTACAACTTCAATTTATAGTTCACTGCTAAGGAGACATGCATGTTACTGGAAAAAGACCCGATTGAAAAACTATTTCAATCCATGGAGCAAAAATTTGAAGCCGCCCGAAAAAATTTAGGTCGTGGGCTTACTATAGCAGAAAAGATTTTATACTCGCATATGGAAGACACCGACTTTTCCAAACTCGAGCGAGGTATTTCTGATATTCAGCTTTTCCCCGATCGCGTGGCCATGCAAGACGCGACAGCACAGATGGCTATTTTGCAATTCATGTCAGCCCTGCTTCCCAAAGTAGCAGTCCCTTCCAGTGTTCACTGCGATCATTTGATCCAGGCCGCTGTTGGATCAGAAAAAGATCTCGTCACGGCAGAGGAAGTGAATAAGGAAGTCTACGACTTTTTACGTTCAGCGGCAATGAAGTACGGCATGGATTTCTGGAAGCCCGGCTCTGGAATCATCCATCAAGTTGTTTACGAAAACTACGCTTGCCCCGGCACCTTGATAGTCGGTACCGACTCTCACACGCCTAATGGTGGTGGAATGGGAATGATCGCCATCGGTGTAGGTGGAGCCGATGCGGTAGACGTTATGACAGGACAAGGCTTCTCAACCAAAATGCCTAAATTGATCGGCATCAAGCTAAAAGGAACTCTCAGCGGCTGGACTTCGGCCAAAGACATCATACTCAAAGTAGCTACCATGCTCACCGTTAAAGGTGGCACAGGCAAAATTGTAGAATACTTTGGTGAAGGAGCCCGTTCCATCAGTGCTACCGGTAAAGGCACCGTTACCAACATGGGAGCCGAGATTGGAGCTACCACCTCTATCTTCGGATACGATGAGCATCTCGATCCTTATATGCGAGCTACAGGACGTGGCGACATCGCTGATCTCTGCAAGAAATACGCACAGCACCTGCAGTCCGACCCTGAGACCGAGCAAAATCCTGAGAAATACTACGATGAAGTTCATGAAATCGATCTGGATGCTTTGGAGCCTTATATCGTTGGCCCACACACGCCTGATCTCGGACGTCCCGTCTCTGCCATGTCTGCAGAAGTCGATGAGAAAAATTATCCCGCAGATTTATCTGCCGCTCTTATCGGTTCTTGCACCAACTCCAGCTACGAAGATCTGACCCGTTCGGTCAACCTCGTTCGCCAGGCGAAAGACGCAGGACTCAAAGTAAAATCCAATTTCCTCGTAACCCCGGGCTCTGAAACGATTTTTGAGACCATCAAACGCGATGGCATCCTCAAAGATTTCGAAGACATTGGAGCAACCGTACTAGCCAACGCTTGCGGACCCTGTATCGGTCAGTGGAAACGAGAAGACAAGCAAAAGGGTGAAGCCAACAGCATTCTCACATCCTACAATCGCAACTTTGCCAAAAGAAATGATGGCAACCCAGATACGCTGGGCTTCATCAGCAGTCCCGAGTTGGTAGTCGCAATGGCATTTGGCGGTTCCATGAAGTTCAACCCAATGACAGATAGCCTGAAAGACAAAGACGGCAAGGACTTCAAGTTTCAACCACCCAAAGGAGACGTACTGCCTCCTAACGGCTACACCTCAAAGGACAACGGCTTCGAAGCATCGACAATGTCCGGCGAAGTTGTCGTCAGCCCCACCAGTGAGCGTTTAGCAATTTTGTCACCCTTTCCGAAGCAAGACCCCGTTGCCGACTACAAAGACCTACCCGTCTTGTTGAAAGCAAAAGGCAAATGTACAACAGATCACATTTCCCAAGCGGGACCTTGGTTGAAGTTTCGTGGTCACCTCGACAACATCAGCAACAACATGTTTCTCGGGGCAACCAACGCATTCACAGACGAAACCGGATCAGGCACCCATCCCCTGACAGGTGAAACAGGCATCGAGCTGAACAAGATCGCCCGTGACCTGAAAGAAAATAAAAAGACCGGTTGGGTGGTTTTTGGTGATGAGAATCTGGGTGAAGGCTCCAGTCGAGAGCATGCGGCAATGGAACCACGCCACATGGGTTGTCTCGCATTCGTCGCCAACTCCTATGCCCGAATCTTTGAGGCCAACCTCAAGAAACAAGGCGTTCTCCCTTTCTTCTTCTCAGAAAAAAGTGATTTCGACAAGATTCAGGCCAAAGACAAGATCACCTTTGAAGGACTCGATCAACTCTCGTCAGACAAAGGCGTCACAATGAAAGTCGTTCACGAAGACGGGTCCAGCGAGTCCATCGAATTGACGCATACCCTGAACGAAACCGAAATCGAATGGTTTAATTACGGATCTGCACTCAATTATGTTGGAGCGCAGAAGTAATGTTCTGATTCATCAAGCAAAAGAAAACCCCCTCAAGCTAAATAGCTTGAGGGGGTTTTTTATTTTCAAGCAATGCTCCCCTCGATATCCGGAATTCTTCAAATCAAACCGTCTCTTGGAGAGAAAGTCGCTAACGGAGTCGCTCTCGAAGAATTCGAGAACCGTCTCAAATCGTCATCGCGAACGACCGCAGGGAGTGCCGCGATCCATTTTTCCAAATATCATTCCACACCTACCCCGAAAAATAAAATCAAAATGGATTGCCGCTGTTCAGGAATATCACAGCAAGCTGTGTATCCCTAGAAATGTAAGGAAAGTTTTACTTAAGTGGGCTCGCTAAAGCTTGCCCTACATTTTGGCTTTCAGCCTCCTCGCAATGACAGGCTTTGGGTGTAGCTCTGGATTATTGTTTCCGTATTGGCGGAAAACGCAAATTCTTTGAAGAAATTGTTCTGGTGGAGCAAACGCTTGATTGAAACAAATGTTCGGATGTTTAAATTTCCGGCAGGCGTTGCCTGCCCTTTTCATTTGTCTGTTGGGCAAAAAGGTTTTATGATAGGTATCCATTTCTGAAATGGGCAGTTATCCTTTTATTCTTAATCTGCGCCGGGGTCGGTCTTTCCCCTACCCTGCGCTGAGTGGAGATATATATTGCTATGAGTACTACCGAAACGGATGTTAAAACTCCTGATGTAAAAATGGACTTCAGGGCTTACTCGATTTCCTGGAACCTCACGAAACGTTGCAATCTGAATTGCGATCATTGCTACCTCGATGCGGAATTTCGCGGCGGTTTCCGCACGGATGAGTTGAATACGCAGGAATGTTTCAATGTTGTGGATCAGATCGCGGAGGTCAATCCCAATGCTTTCCTCATTCTCACCGGGGGCGAGCCTTTATTGCGACCTGATATTTACGAGATCATCCGTTACGCGGCGGACAAGAAGTTCATGGTCGTACTGGGCACCAACGGCACGCTCATCAACCACGCCAATGCGAAGAAGATCAAGGAGGCTGGCGCGCATGGGGTCGGCATCAGCATCGACTCTATGGATGCGATCAAACACAATAAATTTCGCGGTATGGATCAGGCTTGGGAAAACTCGACGAAAGCATTTGAAATTCTCAATGAGGTCGGTGTCGACTTTCTGATTCAGATGTCGGTTTCGGACATGAATTACAAGGAAATCCCTGAAGTGGTTGCTTATGCAGAGAAAATGGGGGCCATCGCTTTCAATCTGTACTTCCTCGTTTGCACGGGGCGGGGTCAGGGCAACACGGATATTTCCAATGAGGCTTATGAGGACGCTCTCAAAACGCTTTACGATTTACAGATGGAATACAAGGGCCGCTTGATGATCAATTCTAAATGCGCTCCTCAATACAAGCGTGTGGTTTACGAAAATGATCCTGACTCGGTTTACACTCGTACTTATACGGGTGGCTGTCCGGCGGCAACGCATTACAGCAGAATCACTCCGGAGGGAAATCTCACGCCTTGCCCTTTCATTGAGGAACCGGTTGGCAATCTGAAGACTTCTACTTTTAAGGATCTTTGGTACAACTCGAAGCTCATGCAGGATCTACGCGACAGGAAGAAGCTGGAAGGAAAATGCGGAACTTGTGAGTTCTCTTCGATGTGTTCGGGGTGTCGGGCGCGGGCTTTTGCGGAAACGGGAAATTACATGGCGGAAGACCCTTCTTGTGACTATGAGCCGGGGAAGCATGGCAATAAAGAAATCACTTTGAAAGTCGAAGACACGCTAGGCCTGGAGGTTGAATACAATGTCCAATGGACTCCTGAGGCTCAACAACGGCTGGAACGTATTCCTTCTTTTGCTCGCGGTATGGTGGTCAAAGGAATCGAACGCTATGCGGAGGAACGTAATATCGTCTTGATCGATGAAGCGGTCGTCAAAAAATCACGCGAGGAGATGATCGAGAAACGCGGCGCAATGTTCCCATTCCTCAAAAAATTCATCAACTCTGAATCTACCGACTGACCGGCGAGCCGCCGGGGGCTACTGGCTAACTTGGTTCATACAATTAGCCTTGTCTTGCGCAATCGGGAATTCCCCACTCATTCTGACGGGGCCTGTTTCAGGCCCCTGCTTCAGTTCCTCTGAGTTACGGAAACTATTTCAACAGATTTAATCCCAGCAGGCCTTGCCTGCCCCGCCGATCTGGTTATTCTATTTTTTGTACAAGTCACCGATACGGAAAGAGCCTTTGTTGATATCTCCTGCATCTGGAGCTGACAGGGCTTCCTGCACATCATTTCGGTAGTTTTTTACCGTTCTGTAAAGGGGGTGAGTGATGTCCAGGTTCAAATTGGTTAGAGCGGCTGTTGCCTTATGCTCTCCAAAGGTGACATAGCAGACTATTTCGCCCGATTCGTTGTCTCGAAACGCATCGATAACCTCTAATGCTGTCTTTTTTTTGATATGACAGCCCATCTCTCGAAACAACTCCACGACTTGTCCTTTTCCGTACACGCGGAAGGGAAAATGCTTTTTTAGGTCAGATAATATTTTTTGGGCACTCATTTTGCTTATCTATTAGATATTAGTAAAAGATACCAACTATTTTGACGCTATCCAAGAATAGCCCTGTCTTGAAAAAAGTCAAGGCCCATGCAAAATCTACCGAAAAGATAATAGTATGGGAAGAAAAATCAAGAACCAAAGGCCGATTACAGGGCATCTGGCAAAAGCTGAAACAGCCAAATCTCAATAGGGCATAACTTGACAAGCGTCAATAAATTCATTAACTTATATGTAGTTAACTAGAAATTTCCGGGGAATTGTGAAGCATCTAATACCGGCTGTAAATTTTGTTCTCGTCCTGGCGATTCTAGCCTTATCTGGGTGGGGGATCAAGACTTGGACCCAGCCCCAATATCCTGCTCGTGTTAATGGAGCAGCACTACGGCCTGTCCCAAAAGTCTTCCAACAGTTAAAATTGAATCGTCCTGTCTATTCGCCCAATGCGGTGGATGATGTGAGTGCGGGTAATTTTTTTCGTAAGCAGAGGGTGGAATATACCCCTCCTCCGCCACCCCCGCCTCCACCTCCCGCACCGGTAGCAGTCGCCCCTGGTCCGCCACCGCCTCCGCCACCTAACTTGCAATTGAGCGGGGTGATGTTGCTAAATGGCAAACAAATCGCAATATTAGATGGTGATTACGCTGTAATCGAAGCGGACAATAAGGTGACCAAGAAAACCATCAAAAGACGTGGTTATTCCATTGGTGAACAAATCAGCGGTTACGAGATCGTCAAAATCGAAAAAAAACTCGTCACTATGGATAATAAGAGAGGCGGGTTGTTGCTGGTCAATTTGACACAAAGGTCACCCGATCAAAAAATCCAGCGACGTGGTGGAGAAATGTTTCATAAATCTGCAGACTTTTCGCCTCAGAAGATAAAAGTCCACAATCGTCAAAAGAAAAAACTTAAGAAAAGAAAGAAAAATTCGGGGAATTATCAATCGCCACCACCCGCTCAGCCTCCGGCGGCACCTGTTCCCGTTCCTGTTCCTCCGGCTGTAAATAGAGATCAGCGTTTTCATGTTTCCGGCAGCGATTCATAACCCTATTTTTTAAACGGCTATGTTAAAAAAATCAGACCCTGTAGAGCGCATCCTCCTTCGACATGAGAAGATCAGCCCTAAGGCTTTGAACGAATTCAAAGAGAAGAATCTACATAACGGCAAGTACATTGGTAAAGTACTCGTCGATCATGGATTCATCCACTCCCAAGTCCTGCTGGAAACACTCAGCAAGGAACTGGGAATTCCCTACCTTAAAAAGGCCGATATTGAAAATAAAGATTTGCCTGTTCAAGGGATAGACATTCCCGAGACTTTTTTGCGCGAAAAAATGGTTCTCCCTCTGGAAATCATCGGGGGAGCCTTGCGATTGGTGGTCTTCGATCCTTTCGATTGGTACACCATTGAAAATCTAAAAGTGTCCCTTGGTATGGAGATCAAGACATGCCTTGCCAGCGAAGAAGATATTCTGGGAGCCATTGAGCTTTATTACGGCCAAGGTGGCTCGGCGATGGATCGCATGGTCGGGCAAATTGCTCAAGAAGAAGTGGGCTTTGAAAATGATGAGGAGAGTGCCGAGCATATCCGCGATATGGCGTCAGAGGCACCCGTTATCAAGCTGGTCAATCACATGATCACTCGGGGCATCGAATTGGGTGCCAGTGATATTCACCTGGAACCCTTCGCTGAAGATTTGATCTTGCGTTACCGCGTTGATGGTATCTTACACGAGGTTGAATCCCCTCCCAAGAGACTCAACTCCGCCATCACCACACGCATAAAAATAATGGCCAAGCTGGACATATCCGAAAGACGCTTGCCTCAGGACGGTCGCATCAAACTAAAAATTCAGGGCAAGGACATCGATATGCGTGTCTCCACCCTCCCCACTTTGTATGGGGAAAGCGTGGTCATGCGTATCCTCGATCGCGGGAGTCTGGAAGTCGATCTCGACTTTTTGGGATTTCCGGAAAAGGAATTGAAGCAATTCAGTGCCCTCATCAGAAAACCCTACGGTAAATTATTGGTCACAGGGCCAACAGGTAGCGGAAAAACGACAACACTCTACGCGGCATTGGCAAAAATAAATACCAGCGATAAAAAGATCATCACGATTGAAGATCCTGTGGAGTATCAATTGAAGGGCGTGAACCAAATTCACGTGAAGCCTCAAATAGGTCTCACATTTGCGCAGGGATTACGCTCTATCGTGCGTCAAGATCCAGATGTCATCATGGTCGGTGAAATCCGTGATTCGGAAACTGCCGACATATCGATTCAGGCCGCATTGACCGGGCATATGGTCTTCAGCACCTTGCATACCAACGATGCGGCGGGTGCTGTTTCACGTCTGATTGATATGGGCGTGGAGAGCTACCTGCTATCTTCAGCTCTTTTGGGAGTGCTCGCACAAAGGCTGGTGCGCATCATTTGCAAAGACTGCAAGGAACCCATCGAAATTCCACCTCAGTTTATAGAGGAAATGGGAACTGAGTGGAAGACTGGGATGACGGCCTATCGCGGACGTGGTTGTGACAAATGCAATCAAACGGGATTTCGTGGCAGAGTGGGCATTTACGAACTCTTAGTGATCGACGACGACATACGAAAACTAATCATCACCAAATCCAGTGCGCACATTATCCGTAACGCCGGAGTTGAAAAGGGCATGCGTCGCTTGCGCGATGATGGCTGGCACAAAGTTCTTAAGGGCATAACGACAGTTGAAGAGGTTTTACGCGTGACCATGAACGATCAGGTTTGATCGATAATAAAGGATTCAAGCAACCGTTAATTTTTTGGGAGTTTCTCCCTTCAGAGCTTTATTCAACACGCCCATACAACAAAGACCGACCATTCAGGGCAAGTATCAAATTTTTCAAATATCCAGAATATAGCTTTTCCAACAACATTAGATTGACATGACCCTCTATTTTTACAAAGCGACAGATCAGTCTGGAAAATTTTGCGAAGGCAATGTCGAGGCACCCGATTATCCAAATGCCGTTCAGAGCATACGCAAACTGAATTATTTCCCGATCGAAGTCACCGCCAAGAGTCCGGGCGGGAAATTTTCCATGTCGCTCCCTAAATTAAAGGGCAGTAAAAATATACCACCACGCGAATTGATGGACATTACCCAGCAATTGTCCACCCTTCTCGATTCTGGTTTCACTATCGACAAAAGTCTTGGCGTACTCGCCCAGTTAGCGCAAAGCCCTCAGAGTCGCGAAATTTTGTCTGACTTAAAGGAAAAAGTTCATGCAGGCAGTTCCCTTGCCGATGCACTGGCAGAGTATCCGCAAATATTTTCCAAGCTATACGTTAATATGATACGTGCGGGTGAGGCAGGAGGAACCCTTGGACCATCGCTCATGCGACTATCGGGATTTCTTGAGAGTGCTGAAGAACTCAAAGCCAATATTCTCAGTGCCATGATTTACCCCGTAGTTTTGATTCTTTTTGGGGGAGCCGCCCTCGCCGTTCTCATCACCGTCGTCATACCGCAACTGTCAGAACTGTTTGAGGACATGGGAGACGCTTTGCCGTTGATCACCCAGCTCATGCTAGCTATGAGTGACTTTTTGAGAGCTTACTGGTGGGCAATTTCCATTGCAATGGTGATCGGCGGGATTTCTTTTTACCTGTATTTAAAAACCACTGCCGGACGTTTACAGTGGGATGGCTTTCTTCTCAACTTGCCAGTCATAGGCCCATTGATTCGAAAAATTGAAATTTCACGATTCAGCAGAACCCTATCCACGCTTTTACAAAGCGGTGTTCCCGTACTTTCCGCTTTGACCATCGTTTCCAGCATCTTGGGAAACCGGGTCATCGGCGAAGCCATGCACACTATTCATAAAGGACTCAAAAGCGGTCGTGGGCTTTCCACCCCTCTTCAGGAAACCGGGGTCTTCCCTCCCCTTTCCGTCCACATGATCACTATTGGCGAACAATCGGGGAATTTGGATGAAATGCTTGAAAAGGTTTCGGCCACCTACGACAAAGAAGTCGATCGCTCTATCAAACAGCTCGTCTCAATGATTGCACCTTTGATGATACTCATCATGGCTGTAGTCATCGGGTTCATTGTCATTTCCATGCTGGTGGGAATTTTCAGTGTGAACGACGTTACTTTTTAACCCATCTTCAACCTATTATTTCTAACTATGAACCACAAACTGGAAAAAATATTACAACGATCCACTGCCCAAAATGGATTCACCCTGATCGAGCTCATGGTGGTGATGGTCATACTCGCCTTACTCGCCGGCCAAGTCGTCCCCAAATTTCTTGGGCAAGTTGATAAAGCCAAGCAACAAGACGCGCAAGCGCAAATAGAACTTTTAGGTCAGGGGCTGGATCTTTACCGTCTGGAAAAGCACAAATACCCAACGACAGACCAAGGTTTGGAAGCGATTCAACCTTATCTAAAAAAGGAGGTTCCAAACGATCCTTGGGACAATCCATTTGTTTATAAATCGCCCGGCGATCACGGGGAATACGACCTGATTTCCTACGGAGCCGACAACGCTGAGGGCGGGGAGGAATACGATCAAGATATTGTCAGCTGGAAACAGTTCAATAGTAAAAGCAACGAGTGATAAAAACGGCTTTACGCTATTGGAACTGGTCCTGGTCCTTCTATTGATGGGATTCATTGCAGGAATGGCAGCACCTTTTCTAATATCTACCGTAGAGCGTATTCAGCTTCAATCGGTAACGCGCAAGGTCAAATCAGCATTAAAATACGCACGCAATACCGCCGTCTCTAAAAAGAAACGCTTTATCTTTTACGCTGATATCGACGAGAACCGCTTTTGGCTCGGCACCCCCGATTCTGAAGAAAAGCAGAACGAGAGGAGCATTGAAGGCGACGCGCGTTTCGCCCAATTCTCAAATAAGGGAACGCCTGTATCCGAAGGCATTTTCTCAATTGGATTTTACCCGCAAGGAAACGCCTCGGGCGGAAGCATTCGCATCGAAGCCAAAGAACCTGAAGATTCGGACTCTGTCTATGTCATTACCGTGGACCCTATTACCGGCTCAAGTCGAATCGAGCAAATCGAACCGAAAGACAAGTGAGCGCGGCTTCTCCCTGCTTGAAGTCATCGTTGCCATGGCGATTCTTTCTGTCAGCTTCGTCGCCTTACTGCAATTATTTTCAGGAGGAATAAGGTCTGCCAGCCTTTCAGAGCAGTATTTGAAAGCCGCAACTTTGGCTAATTCCAAACTCAACGAATTGGAGCTAACCAATTTTCAGCTCAGCGAAACCTCCGGTCCTCTTGAAGCCCCCTATTTTTGGTCTGCTGAAATCAGCCCTTACGATTCGCCACTGAACAACGAGGAATACCAGGTTCAACTCCAGGAAATTCTTCTGACCGTTCTATGGAAGGACGGCAATGATGAAAAAAACATACAAGTCACTTCCCTTTTTCTACCAGGAGAAACTTATCCAAAATCCGACGCAGCCTTGAAAAGCCTGTTTTTGGGAGGTTCGGGAACCCTTTCCGCGGCGGAGGAAGCAGAAGCGGCTAATGAAGAAACACAAGCCCCCGACGCAACCCCAAGCACATCAACACCCAGCTCCTCTTCAAATATCAGTGGTGCGACAACCAGTTCTTTCAATATTTCGGGAGCATCGACTGGGTCGGGTTTCATTCCTACAGATACCATCGGGAATCCCAAATGACACCAAGTCAACATTCCTCTGAAAAAGGATTCACTCTGCTTGAGCTCATTTTATCTCTGAGCATCGTCGGTGTCATATTAGCACTGGCACTGGGTGGCATCCGCCTTGGCTCGATGACCCGTGAGGTTGGTGACAACAAAATCGAAATCCATCAACGCTTGCGAACCATTGCCCAGCAATTGGGACAAAAGATAAAGTCCAATTACCCTGTTTACATACAGACGGAAGATCGGACCTTTTTAAGAGAAGAAGCCAATAAAAAAGTAACTCGTCAATTGGCATTTCAGGGCGGCAAAAATTTCATCCGCATGGTCACCTTCGCCCCTCCTTTGAGCGGCGATCCAGAAAAAACCTATCACACACATGAAACTCTGATCTACCACGGAAAACTACCCGAATCCAAAGAAACCGGGATCATCCTGATGGAAAGAGAAATCAATGACGATAATCTGTTCACTTACATTCGCCCGGAAGAAAGCGACTCACACTTCTTCATGCTGGCAGAAAACGTGGACTACCTCAGGTTCCGATATTACCAGATGGAGTTGATCCCCAAGAATGAGCGCGAGAATCAAGCCAATCCCGACATCACACATACCGGGAGCTGGGTCGAAGAAGTGTTTGCAGAAGGCATTGGCAATGTAACCGAATTGGAAAAAGAACGCGACGAACGGCTCGGAATAACCGCTTCAACAAAAATCAGCCTTCCCCGTGCGGTGGAAATATCGCTCGGTCTCATCGACCCATCTCAAACCGAAAAAGAAAAAAGAGACGGCCCTCTCCTCATCTACTCACCCCCTATTTTGATTCCGCTGAATTCTGGAATAGAATTTGCACTACCTCTACCCAAAGAGGAAACTGATGAGAATACATAACAAAATTCCGACACTGGGCAGGAAAATGAAAGGCGAAAAAGGCATCGCTTTAATGGCGGTGCTTTGGGTCATCGTTCTTTTGATGGCACTGGCGACCGATTTTGCATTCTCTATGAAGACCGATGTCAACGCCACTCGAAACTATAAAAATGACATTGAAGCGTATTTCCTGGCGAAATCAGGAATCAATCTGGCACGGGCCGAAATCATCCGCCCCGCCTTATTCCACGGGAAAAATCAGGACTTGGGCTTTCTCATTGGAATGCCTGTACCGATAGAAGATGGGGCAACACCCGGGGAAGTTCCCGAGGAACCGACCTACGAGGAACCCAATCGGAAGGACATCGAAATTGGATCGGGAACCGTGAGTTATACGATTGATGACGAAAACGGAAAGATTGATATCAACAATGCGTCACGCAATACACTCGTCAAAATTTTGGCTCAAGCAGGAATTCCAATTGGGCAAGAACGTGACATCATCGCCGACTCCATTCTCGATTGGATTGACTCAAATGACACGCACCTCTTGAATGGTGCTGAGGAAGATTATTACAGAACGCTGTCGCCGCCTTATAAAGCCAAAAATGGACCACTCGAAACCATTGAGGAAATGCTTAAAATTCGAGGCATAACACCCGAACTATTTTACGGTACAGAGGATGAGGAAGGAAATAAAAGCGTTGGACTGGTCAATTTTTTCACGACCTACAAAGTGAAAAAAGCTAACCCCAATACCATGAGCCCTGAAGTACTGCCCGTATTCTATCAGGAACAACAAATTGACGAGATACTCTCAGCCCGCGAATCAAAAGGCTATTACCAAAATCAGACATCGACTCATTTTCGCATAACATCAACGGGTAAAATAGGCGAAGGAACCGAGCACACTATCGTTGCTGTGTTTGAAAAAACCATCAAGAATGGAAGACCTTATGTTGTCACTCTGTTTTGGGACGACAACCACTACGAAAAATGAAACCAATCTACCTGGAAAAATCTCTCGGAATCGACATACGCGAAACTTGCGTCGCGCTCGTCCTTCTCGGGAAAAAAATACGCAAAACCGACATTCTCGGTGTGCATTGGTTTCCCGTTCGCAAGCTGGATGGAAGCGACCCAAAAGAGGAACAAACGTTTTTAACCGAGTGCAACCGGTTTCTCATGAAGCACAACGTATGGCCCGAGCAAACAGTGGTCAGCCTGCCGCGCCAACACTTCACTTTTCAAACTTTCGATTTGCCCGCGCCCGATCTTAAAACGCTGGACTCTGTGCTCAGCTTCGAGATTGAGCGTCATTTCACATCCATCGAGGGTTCCTATTTCAGTCGACATGCGGTTCTTAAATCAGAAAATATTTACCACATCTCAGCCATAGCCATTCGCAAGGAACGTGTAAACTATGTTTGTACACTTCTGGAAAAACTCAATCTGAAAGCATCTGCCGTTGGCTTCAGCGGTTTTGCAAATACGAATCTAGTTCATAAAACATCGAGCAATCCAAAAGAAGTTTGCGCCATAGTCGACATCGATCCACATGGAATCGAAACCACTGTCCTTAAAAATGGAGCGATTGAATTTTCTCGCTACCGACAGTTGAACAATTCCGAACTGGAAAACGGCTACGCCAATTCGAAATTACCGCCACAGAAGTACGATTCGATTGCTGACGAACTCGTGAGCACCATCATAGAAGAATTGCAAAACGTTCTGAGCCTTTCCAAAAATGTAGAAAGCTCGGAACCGATAGAAACGATATGGCTAGCTGGAAGTGGACTTCTGGCAGACAGCTTGGCAAAAAAAATAGAACAAAGCACAAAAACGACTGTTCAAAAAATTGAGTACAACATAACAACCCTGCAAGACGAAGAATATTCCAGTGCGTTTCAAATCACAGCACTCGGTCTCGCATTGCAAGAGTTGGAAGAACTCCCCATAGCGACAAACCTGCTCCATTCAAAAGAGAAGCCTAAAACAACCAGGGCAAAAGCCAAAAGCACCCTCATCCTCGCTGGACTTTGCCTGTTAATTCTGGGCTTCCTATGGGGAAACCAAATGATGTACAATAAAGAAACCTTGGCGGGTCTGGACAAACAATTGAAAGAAATCAAGTCCCGAGCCGGAGCGTTTGAAAAAGTAGATCTCGAATTTAATGATCTGGAACGAATTGCTCAAACACTCAACGCCGTCGACTCTGCAAACCCCGAAAAACTCCCGGTGCTTCTCGAGCTGACCAAAATTTTGCCTCCAGACACTTGGCTACAAAGCATTAAAATCAATAAAAATGAAATGGAAATGAGGGGTTATTCCTCAGTTGCATCAAAACTCATTCCCATCATCGAAAGCTCTCCACTTTTCGAATCAACTGTTTTTTCCGGCACTATTATCAGTGAAGCGAATGGAGAGAAATTTACCATTAAAACCAAACTCAACCCGGCGACCCAATGACCCCTATTACAGAAAGAGATAAAAAGGTCCTGATCGGCGGAGGCATCTTTGTCATCCTGTACATACTCGTTATTTATGTCGCACAGCCCATTTATAAAAAACAGAAAAATACCGTTCAGGAGATCGAAAATAAAATCCTTTTCATCGAAAAATATTATGCCGTCGTCAACCAGAAAAATCTTTACGAGAGTCAGGACAAGGTCAATAAAGATTTTGGTGCCAGCTTAACCCAGCGTTTCCTTGCCGAGACACAACCGGGACTGGCAACTGCCGAGATGCAAAAAATCCTTGAAGATATTTCGCGGCAAGCAGGCGTTCAACTACCGCGCGTTCGTGTTGAAAAAATGAAATACATAGAGACACTCCTTGCCGTACCTGTTGAACTGACTCTCAAATCAACAATGAGAAGTTTGACCGAGTTTATACGTCTTGTGGAAAGCCATGAAAAATTCATGATAATTCAAGAAGTCAACACACGTGTAGTGAACAAAACCGATCCTGAACAATTACAAACCCGACTGTTGATTGCCGGATTCATCCAACAATTTGAACCCGAGAAAAACAAAAGAGCATGAACCGTTACTGGATATCCATTTTAGCGATCGTCTTTTTGACCACAGTTTCCTGTGCCCAGAAAAAGAAATCCACAGTCGAGAGGCTCAAAGAAGAGTCTGCGCGAGAAGCCTTGAACACGCCTCGAAAAAAGAGGTCCTCAAACAAACAAAATATTGAATCAGAAAGAAGTCGCTCTGGCTCAAAAGAGCAGATATCGAAACCGGTAAAAGAAACCCTGTTTGAAAAAACATCCCCGGCCTCCGATAAAAATACACCTGTCCAAAAATTGGCAACCGTAACCGGAAAAGACATCCCTCTGCGCAAAGGACCCGGTGCGCGTTTCAAACAAATTGGCACTGCTAACAAAGGGGAGACTTACAAATTCATCCGTTCACAACGACTGCCAGAGGAAAAGCACTCTTGGTACCTCATCGAAGATAAGGACGGAGGAAATTTTTTCATCTCCGAAGTATTTGCATCTATTACGGGGGACATTGCAAAAACCGAACAGACGACTGACCCGCAAGCATCGGCAGAAAACCCTTCGGCAAATAACGAGATGAAGAATCTCGACATTTTGCAAACGGGTGATAAAATTGCTCTGGAAGATTTGCGTCAACACAGTGATGCGGCACCGCCCTTACCCGCAGTCTTGAAAGAAGCAAAACACATCACCTTGAATTTTGAAGGCACCGAGCTATACGATGTCATCACCACTTTTTGCGAGCTTTTGCAAATCGACTACATCATAGAAGGCGCGATTGAAGGCAAAGTGACCCTGCAAACTTTCAACAAAATTGACGTCAACGATCTCTATCCCGTGCTAGAGCAAATACTCGCCCTGCACAATATCACCGTCGTCAAATCGGGGAAATTTTACCGCTTCCTTCCCATCGAAGAATCTGTAAAAAAGCCAATGGGAATCTATTTCAATGACGATCCTTCTTTGCCCGAACAGGAGAGAATGGTCATACAGATCATCTCATTGCAGAATATTTCCGTCGAAGCCGCGCAAAAAGTTCTCAAACCTCTTCTTACGGAAAATGCCCAGTTCATAGAAATTCCCGGCTCTAACAATATGATGGTTGCGGAAATGGCATCCAATCTAAAACGGCTGATAAAAATCGTCAAAGCACTCGATGTCGATAAAGCCGCATCTGCCAATATTCAGCTCTACCGCCTTGCCAATTCTGACGATGAAGATGTGGTTGAAGAACTCAAAAGTATTTTCACCGCCATGGGCTTTGGCGACGCACTGGATAAGACCCTGACCTTTTTACCGCTAGAGCGAATGAATTCGATTCTTGTCGTCAACTCCATCGACAGTCTGGCACCGACCATCGACTTCTGGATCGAAAAGCTAGACCTGCCTGTAGCTGAAGGAGATGTCAGCACCTTCGTTTATTACGTTCAACACGGCGATGCCACGGCTTTATCCTCCTTACTGAACGGAGTTTTCAAACAATCATCATCGGCCTCTGCGCTGGGTGACATCAAGCTAGCAAACAGTACAGGCAAAAAAGAGAAAACCACAACTGCAAAAACTGGCACAAAAACAGAAACAGGAAAGAATGATTCAAGCCCCAAAGTCAGCGTCAGCGGCGGAATTAAGGATGAGCTCGAAGGCGAAATCACCATCATTCCCGATACCGACACCAATGCGCTCATCATACGAACCGCACCCAAAAACTATTCCGCAATCCTGGCTCTCATTAAAAAGCTAGACCTGCAACCGCAACAGGTGCTGATTGAAGTACTGATCGTGGATATGACTTTGGATGATTCTTTTAAAGTAGGCTTGGAAACTCGATACGAGAGCACAACAAATAGTGGAGCTACAATCGGTGGTGGTATTAATAACAGTTCACTAGGTGCGGCTCTTGGCAGTGCCACGGCTTCAATTTTACCGGGTGCCTCATTCATTTTAAAAGATGCCACCAAATTGGTCGCGCAACTCCAATTATTCGCTTCGGATGGTAAAACAGATATTCTGGCCAACCCTATTCTGGTTACTTCTGACAACAAGGCGGCCAGTATTTCCATCGCCGATGAAATCCCGGTTCAAAGTGCCAGCAACACCGTTCCAACAGGAGGCACCACGGTTGTATCTAGCACTGTCGAGTTCAAGAGTGTCGGAATCAAGCTGGATATTATTCCACAAATCAATTCGGACAATTTCATCAATTTAAAAATCAATCAAGAAATCAGTAGCGTTGGAGCCAATGTTACTCTCGCCGGAGGTGGAACCAGTCCCTCCTTCAGTAAGAGAGAGGTCAACACAGAGGTTGTCCTTAAAGATGGACAAATCTTGATAATGGGCGGCTTGGTTCGCAATGACTTTAAAGAAACCATCAGTGGAGTCCCGTTCTTAAAAGACATTCCCGTTTTAGGGCAACTCTTTGGAACCTTGGACAAAACCAATAAAAAAACCGAACTCATGCTCTTCATCACTCCCCATATCATCAACAACACTGAAGATTCTGAGTTCGTAACCAAACAATTCCAGCGTCGTTTAGGCGACTTCAACAAATACGTCAACTGAATTTAGGGGCAAACCCCCGTGCCTGCCCTGATATAGACGCACCCTGGGAAGTAACAGCCTAGGAGCAATAACGCAGTTTCGTCCCGACAATATCTGGAATAAAGAGTAACTCCGGTTCCCAATTGACTTCCTGTAGTTTCATAAACTATAATCGTAGGCTTTCCCGGTTTCAGGAAATAAGAAACTTCCTGAATATCGCCTTCGGTCACAAGCGGTTCTGAATAGATATTCAGGACAATTTGATTTCCGAAAAATGAGTCGTCTGGTTTTATTAGAAATGTCCTAAAACACTGAACACCCCTTTTCATGCTGGAACAAACTAAAACCCGATTTAATAATAGTTTAGAGTTGATCGGTGGAACCCCATTGGTTAGACTCAACAAGGTTGCCCCGGACAACGGTGCGCAAATATACGCCAAGCTGGAGTTCATGAACCCCGGTGGAAGTGTTAAAGACCGAATAGCGCGAGCAATGATAGAGTCCGCTGAAGCCAGCGGAGACTTAAAACCCGGTTCCACTATCATTGAACCTACCAGTGGAAACACAGGCATTGGCCTGGCTCTGGTTGGTGCGGTGAAGGGTTATAAGGTCATACTCGTCATGTCCGAAAATATGAGTGCTGAACGACGTATGATTCTCGAGGGCTACGGTGCTCAAACCGAATTGAGCCGGGCAGAGTTTGGCATGGAAGGCACTATTGAGCGTGCCGAGGAACTCCTTGCAAATAATCCCGACTATTTCATGCCTCAGCAATTCAACAACGCTGCAAACCCTGAAGCTCATCGTTTGACGACGGGGCCTGAAATCGTTTCGGCAATGAACGGTGAAAGCGTGGACGCCTTTGTTGCTGGCATTGGAACGGGTGGCACGATAACCGGGACCGGTGAGATTTTGAAGGAAAAATATGCGGACGTAAAACTGATTGGTGTCGAACCTGCAAGCTCGGCAATACTGTCAGGAAAACCAGCTGGACCGCACAAAATTCAAGGTATCGGTGCAGGATTCAAACCCAGAGTTTTGAATCTCGATATCATTGACCGTATTCGTCCTGTGTCAGATGAAGATGCCTACGCCTTCTCCGAGCGTCTTGCAAAAGAAGAAGGATTATTGGTCGGCATCTCTTCCGGTGCCGCTGCTTGTGCGGCATACGAAATGGCAAAAGAACTGGGACCCGATAAAAACGTCGTCGTCATTCTACCCGATACGGGAGAACGGTATTTCAGTTTCAAAAAGTTTTTTTGATTCTGTTAAACGACAAAAGCAAAGTAGCATTTTTAAAAAATACGAGATTTTAACAAATACAAATAGCAAAAAAATAGGAAACTTTAGATGGGACACGTAAAAGGCCTGAAGTGCAAAGAATGTAAAAGAGAATTCCCCAAAATAGCTACACATGTCTGCGAATTTTGTTTTGGTCCGCTGGAAGTCGATTACGACTATGAAGCGATCCAGAAAGTAGTGTCGCGCAAAAGTATTCAGGCAGGGCCGCCCTCTATGTGGCGCTACAAAGAATTCATGCCTCTGGATGAAGAACCCAAAGTCGGACACCATGTTGGATACACTCCCTTGGTTCGCGCTAAGAACTTGGGGAAAGCCTTGGGTTTGAAGAATCTCTACGTTAAAAATGATTCTGTCAACCACCCCACTTTTTCATTTAAAGATCGTGTCGTGTGCGTGGCAATATCCAAAGCCATTGAGTTTGGTTTTGATGTGATTTCCTGTGCCTCCACGGGCAACCTTGCCAACTCGGTTGCCGCACATTCGGCAGAAGCGGGCTTGAAAAGCTACATATTCGTACCCGATGGACTCGAAGCGGGAAAAATCCTCGCTACTAACATTTACGGAACGAACTTGGTTGCGGTCAACGGCAGTTATGACGATGTCAACCGTCTCTGCTCCGAAATTGCAGACCATCATAAATGGGCTTTTGTAAACATCAACATTCGTCCCTATTATGGAGATGGATCAAGAACTTACGGTTACGAAATCGCAGAACAATTGGGTTGGAAAACTCCCGATAATGTGGTTGTGCCTGTCGCGGGGAGTTCCTTGATCACCAAAATCTACAAAGCATTTCATGAATTTGAATCGCTTGGTTTGCTCGAAGGCAAAGTTGGAACAAAGATATTTGCCGCGCAAGCCACGGGTTGTGCCCCTGTAACTACAGCAATCAAAGCTGGAAGCGATACAATAATACCTGTGAAACCCAACACCATCGCAAAATCCATCGCTATCGGTAATCCAGCAGATGGATATTATGGAGTGCAAACCACTAAGGTAAGTGGTGGCTGGGGTGAAGATGTTACCGACGAAGAAGTTGTCAAGGGTATGCAATTGCTAGCACAAACAGAGGGAATCTTTACAGAAACAGCAGGTGGTGTGACCGTCGGTGTGACAAAGAAGCTGGTCGAACAGGGTAGAATCAAACCCGACGAAACGACTGTCATCTGCATCACCGGAAACGGGCTGAAAACTCAGGAAGCTCTTGCCGATAGTTACCCAGCACCACCCGTTATCGACCCAAAACTACAAGATTTTGAAAAAATCTATTCCAACTAAGCGCAATAAGGAGAAGACAATGTCCGCCAAAGTACGTATTCCAACCCCTTTGATGAAATTGACCGACAATAAAAACGAGGTCTCTGCTGAGGGCGATAATATAGCCGCAATACTCAACAATCTTGAAAGCCAATTTCCAGGCATCAAGGAAAGAATTTGCGAAGAAAATGGAACCCCTCGCAGGTTCATTAACATCTATCTCAATGAAGAAGACATTCGTTTTCTCGAAGCTGAAAATACCGCTGTCAAAGATGGCGATGAGATATCAATAATACCAGCGATTGCAGGTGGAGTGGCTTAATGGATTTTAACGACGAACAGATCGAACGCTACAGTCGCCACATCATTCTTCCCGAAGTGGGCGGTGTCGGGCAAGCCAAAATGCTCTCGGCAAAAGTGCTCCTCATCGGTGCAGGTGGCTTGGGATCTCCTGCGGCCTATTATCTTGCCGCCGCAGGTATTGGCCATATGGGCCTGGTAGATTTCGATGTAGTGGACTTGTCCAATTTGCAGAGACAAATCATCCATTCAACCGAGCGCATCGGGCAACTCAAAACAGAATCGGCCAAGAAAACCATCCAGGCTCTCAACCCCGATGTGCAAGTGACTCTGTTCAATGAGCGACTTGATTCGACGAATATCATGCGAATTTTCGAGGGCTATGATTATATTTTAGATGGCACCGACAATTTTGCAACTCGTTATTTGATCAACGATGCCTGCGTGATGACTGGGAAAACCAATGTCCATGGAAGCATTTTTCGCTTTGAAGGACAAGCCACAGTATTCAAGCCCAAAGAGGGTCCTTGCTATCGATGTCTCTATCCAGAGCCACCGCCACCAGGCCTCGTACCAAACTGTCAGGAAGGTGGAGTACTGGGTGCGCTCGCTGGAGTGATCGGGAACTTGCAAGCTGTGGAGACATTAAAAATGGTTCTTGGTATTGGCAAGCCATTGATTGGAACTTTGCTACTATACGATGCTCTCAATACAGAATTTCGACGTTTGAAACTAAAGAGAGATCCTGGTTGCCCTGTTTGTAGTGATTCGCCAACGATAACTGAATTGATCGATTACGAAGAATTTTGCGGGATTTAACGTAAAATAAAATCATTAAGCAATAACCCATTGCCCGATAATATTTCAGGCTCTACCAGATAGACGATGAACGTATCCATACCTGAAGAAGTCCAGACGCCGACCTGCCCTCTCATCACCGATGAAGGGGTTCTCAAAAAAATTGGCAATACCCCACTTCTGAAAATGCAACATGTGGGGCGGAACTATCCGGACGTAGAAATATACGCAAAAGCGGAATGGCGTAATGCAGGCGGCTCTGTGAAATCCCGTCCGGCTCTGCAAATGATCCTTGATGGCGAAATTTCTGGTCAACTCACCAAAGACAAAACCATCCTTGACTCAACTTCTGGAAACACCGGTATCGCCTACGCCTTGATCGGCAAACTCAAGGGCTATAAAGTCAAACTTGTCATGGCCGCCAATGTATGCAAGGAACGTAAGGGATTGATGGCCGATTTCTACGGTGCTGAAATCGTACAATCCAGTCCTTTTGAAGGCTCTGATGGTGCCATCCGACTAGCCAAGAAAATTTACAACGAGAATCCCGACCAATATTTCATGCCCGATCAGTATAATAATGACTCCAACTGGAAAGCTCATTACAACACTACGGCTTGTGAAATATGGGAACAAACCAACGGACGCATCACCCATTTTGCCGCGGGGATAGGAACAGGCGGCACTATCATGGGAAACACTCGACGTCTCCGCGAGTTCAATAAGAATATTCTTTGTTATGCATTGGAACCCGCCGAGGAATTGCACGGCATTGAAGGATTGAAACATATGGATTCCTCAATCGTCCCGGGCATTTATAAGGAAGACGAACTCGACGGAAAAATATCTGTAGCAACTGAAGATGCTTATGCGATGGTCGAAACTCTCGAGCAAGAGGAAGGCATATTGGTGGGTCAATCCTCTGCCGGAGCTATGGTCGGTGCCTTGGAATTGGCCTCACGCATCAAAAAAGGCGTGATCGTCACTATATTCCCCGACAGTTGCGACCGTTGCTATGTGAATTTTGGGAAATACAAAGAGTACGCAGAAACTCACGGACACAAAATCCCTAAAGCGGATACCTGATTCCCATTCACTATGCCCCGTTTTCAAAAACATCTTTTTATTTGTAACAACGAACGTAAAGAAGGCGATCCACGTGGAAGTTGCGTCAAACGTGGGGCAAACGGCATGCTCGACTTAGCAAAAGACTGGGTACACCAAAATGGACTCAAGGGGAAAGTTCGTGTTAACAAGGCGGGGTGCCTGGATGCCTGTCAACACGGCCCCGCGATGGTCGTCTACCCCGACGATGTCTGGTACTCCCCCAAGAGCGAAGACGAAATGAAAACCATTTTGCAAGAACATATCAAAAATGGTAAGACCGTCGAGAACTTGGCCCTCCCCTTTCTTCCTTCTCAATAAAAGTTGATCATTAAGTAGAGAAGTATCCTTCGCTGTTCTCCCGACGGGTCTCAACTTTAGTTTTAAGCCTAGCTACTGCTCCTTGCATTTCCCCTCCACGTCAAAAATAACCCATGCCATAACGAGTCATTTCTCCGCCAAAACACTTCGTACGATCCCTTTTTACAAATCCCTTTTGCAAATAATACAAATCAAGTAAACTCTCTCTGAGAAAAAGGCAAACGTTATAAATCGTAGTTTTTTGCCTTATCATGTTAGAAGCATCATTCACAAAAACGACAATCGGTTGAAATGATATTCGCCGATTACATATCACTATGCTCACAAGTAATCGACTGCACAATCCGGTAAATACGGGGGCTTATTGTCACTGCCCAACTATTTTGGAAACACAGTCTAACGATCTTCTCATCACTTGGTACGCATACCCGGAAAATGAATATGCAGAGGCATCCATCGTCACAGCAAGGCAGACAGCAAGCAACAGTAATTGGGATTTGAGTAAGGTACTGGTACGACCTACGAATTATTCGACAGGGAATCCTCTTCTTTTTCAGGAACCCAGTGGAAGAATCCATCTGATGTTTGTGATTTTAAAAGGAATTTATTGGAACCAAGCCTATATAAATAAAATATTTTCAGACGACAATGGCCTCACCTGGTCACCCATTGTTCAAATCTTCAATATTCCGGGAATGATGATTCGCCACCCTCCTGTACAACTTGATGATGGCTCTTACCTACTTCCGGCCTATGATGAAGTAAATAGACAGTCCGTGCTTTTGAAAAGCATCCCTCCCTACACCACATGGGAAGAATATTACCGATTTGAACACAGTGATATAATACAGTCCACTATTGTGCAGGAAAGTTCTGGGCTCTTGTCACTCTTTTTTCGTCCTCACACAGACCCCAGACGAATTTGGAAAAGTTTTTCCACCGATCAAGGACGCTATTGGTCAATTCCTACGCAGACCCCCCTACCCAATCCACTGTCGGGCATTTCCGCTTTTACTGTACGAGGGAATATTGTAATGATCTATAATCCCACAGATGGTCAGAAACGTTTCCCTTTGAGCAGTAGTATTTCACGAGATGGCGGGAACACTTGGGAAGAACCAATCCATCTGGATAATTCAGAAGTTGAGGTCTCATATCCCAATTTTCTTGCCGGAAATAATAATACAATTCACGGCGTTTACACTCATAATCGAAAATACATTCAATATATTCAACTAGACTCATCCCAATATTGCTGAGATGATGCATCAAATAAAAAGTTATAAAAATATACACAGCGGGAAGAATATCTTCATTATGGCATCGGGTACTTCTTTGAGCTTGATCGACTTTTCAATGCTAAAAAACCGCATGGTAATGGGGCTGAACCGATCTGTTTTAGTTTACCCCAGCCCTGATTATCATTGCACTATGGATCATCGTCTGTTTCAAATGTATCCCGAGCTATTAAGAAATGTCAGCCAGTTATTCACACTTGAAGACAGACCTTGGGGATTGGAACTCAAATTTCTAGGTGGGGAGGGGTTCAGCTTCGACCTTGAAGAAGGTATCTATTCAGGCTATACTGTTTCCTACTTTGCCCTGCAAGTTGCGGTTTATATGGGGTTTAAAAATATATTTTTTCTTGGGCTGGATTTGCGGCATGACAAAAATAAAACCCATTTCTTTGGAATTGATTTTAGAACTCAAAACCATGAGCAAACAGAATTCCCAAGAATGAGAAAAACCTTGACCCTTGGAGCAAAGATCCTTGAATCAACCAACGTCAAGGTATACAACTGCAGTCCAATTTCTGACCTGGATTGTTTCCCAAAAATAAAGTTCGAAGAAGCATTGGAAATGAGTTAAATTTGTAGAGCAATGCATTACAAAATTGTATTAATCTGATCTCATTTTTTACTTCTAGACAACAAATTAGGGACCTTAGCGAATATATTCAATAAGGATACCCTTGGTTATCATACAAACACTGGAATAATTATTTTTTAAAAGTGAATCCTATGAATGAGATCATTGAGCATATAGATAAAAATTTGGTTTTCGTTGATGAGAACCTTTCCATCACATCAGCGGCTAAGTTGATGGCTGAGAAAAAAGTAGATATTCTTATTGTCACAAAAAACGGTGACCACAGCGGGATTGCAACTTCTACCGATTTCCTCTACAAAGCTGTTGCTCAAGCATTGGACTGCTCAAAAACCTCGGTCTCAGAAATTACCAGCAAACCTCTTATAACCATCAACCACGATGGAAGTATGAAAGATGCCCTTCACCTCATGGTCGAGAAGAACATTCGAGGTCTCACCGTCATGGAAGATGGCAAACCGATCGGCATTCTAAAGCTGAAGCACCTTGCCTCCTACTTTTTCCAAAACTCTGCCAAGCCCGTTGATCCCATTCCCAAATTCTGGAGTCGCTACGACTGTAGAGAAGGAAAAGAAAGTTTCGTGACCTTGGTCCAGGACCTTCTTAATGAAATGAAAGACCATTTGAAAAGTGACAGTCCAACGGCAAAAGCCATCGCGCGAGATGCCAGTTGGGAAGAAATCTGCAAATGTGCGGAAGACGAAGAGATATACGAACTCGCCCAAATTTTAGATCTTTCAAGAATAGGCTGACCCCTTCATTCATTCAAAAATGATAGCACAGTCTCTTTCGCCCCAGTAAGAATAGGCTCTCCATCCCCAAGCAATAAAGTTTCGAAATCCACATCTTTCAAAACCAATAGTCCTTTTTTCGCTGACTCAATATCCTGGTATTTGTCCTTAGGCAGAAGGCCAACTTTTCCTGGCACCTTACTTATCACAGCATCCCCTATGAATAAAATACCTGGATCTTCCAGAAAAAAAGCAGACTCTCCTAGCGTTTTCTGATTTTCAAAGTTTATAACCTTCAAGCCACAAAACAAAGTGTCGCCATCTACAAATAATTTTGTTGAAGGTCCATCTAAAAGCTCAGCATCTTTTGCATTGATAAAGATGGGCAACGACAACTGCTTGCCCAACTCAAAAGAATATCGGTCGTGATGTGCGTTGGTGAGTAAAATAGCTTGCGGAATAGCATCGGGATGTCTTTCAATCAAAACATGCAAATCCTGCAAACCTTGGGCATCCAGTTCCGGCGGATCTATCAAAACCGATTCATCCCCCTGAATCAAAAAATGACCGTTAAAATTCAAACCTTTTTCCTCCGAAAAAACCGACCACTTCCAAATTCCAGGTAATACTTCACTCAATACCGACATAAATCTCCCCTAACATTAAAAAAAATTTAGGCAACACTTCACCGTTCTTTGCTAGAATTATAAGCTGATAAATCAGACCAAAGCAATCCCCCATAAACCAATCCCTACCTCCATTCGCTTATTAGCGATTACCCCATGAACTCGAAAGAAGGCATACTAAACTATTTGTTCGGCCTGTCCGAAACTGGGATAAAACTCGGTCTGGATAATGTAACTCGATTGTTGGCAGAGTTTGGCGACCCTCATTTAAGTATTCCAAGTATACATATCGCGGGTACAAATGGAAAAGGCTCTGTAGCCGCAATGACCGAATCCATTTGCCGCAGCTCTGGAATAAAGACCGGGCTCTTCACCTCGCCTCACCTGCTCGATTTCAGCGAACGAATTCGCGTAAAAGGCAAGCCCATCTCCCTGCCGAATTTAAAAGAAATCGTACAACGCATCCACAATACGGCCCAAAAACTTAATCTGACCCCGACCTTTTTTGAGTTTACCACAGTAATAGCCTTCATCTATTTTGCCGAACAAAAAACAGAAATCAATATTCTGGAAGTAGGTTTGGGAGGTCGCTTGGATGCAACCAACGTATGTCAGCCCGAGATTGCAGTGATCACTTCCATTTCAAAAGATCACACCCAGTATTTGGGAGATGATCTACAGCAAATTGCCTTTGAAAAAGCCTCCATTATAAAAAACCGAGGTACGGTTCTTGCTAATATAAGTGATGAGTCAATCTTTAAAATAATCAAAGATATGGCGATAGAAAAATCAGCAACCCTGTTTCGACAGGGATCGGACTTCCAAGTTCGTATTTTAGACACCAATACTCACGAACAGAAAATCGAATTTGAGGAAACCAATTACAAAATATCCAGCCTTCGCCTACCTCTTCTCGGCAAGCATCAAGCCGAAAATGCAGGCCTGGCCTTAAAAATCTGTCGGATATTGTCAGAAACATTTCCATCAATAACAACAAAGACCTGTACGGAAGGATTGAACTCAACTCATTGGCCCGGAAGGCTCGAAGTCTGGTCTCAAAAACCTTTGATCATTCTCGACTGCGCCCACAACCCTTCTGCTGTCAAAAATCTGACAGAAACACTAGGCAAAACCTTTCCGGTGAAGGGCAAACGCAAGGCTATTTTTGGCGTTATGAAGGACAAACCCGTCAAGGAAATGATGGAAATTCTCTCACAATGGGCAGATCAACTCATTCTGGTGAAACCCGAAGTCGATAGGAGCGAAACTCCCGAGCAATTGAAAGTAATTCTGGGGAAACAAAATAATCTGGAAATCACAATCATTCCAGAAATTGGAAAAGCCATCGAGGCAATTGAAAGTATTGTTCAAGATGACGATATAGTATGCATCACCGGTTCATTACACACCGTTTCGGAAGCTAAAACTTATTTTGAAAAAAAGCACAAAAAACATATGGATGCTACTGACCTTGGCATTGACGCTTCTCTCAACAATCGCTCATAGCGAAACAAGCGCGGTAACTGAGTCAGAACAACAAGCCATCCCTCTACAAATTTCCGCCAATCATGTCACTAAAAGTGGAGGAAAAGACACGATACGGGCTTGGGGTAAGGTAATTATAGAGTATCAAGGGCGAATTCTAAAAGCTCATAAAGTGACTATCAATACTCAAACCGGAAGAGGAGAAGCTGTCGGAAATGTTTCCCTCGTCACCCCCGACGGGACAAAGTTCAAATCCAAGCGCACTCGATTTGATATGAAATCCGAAACCGGCTTCATCTCTCAGGCCACAGGATCTATCGCCGATACTTATTTCGTACGCGCGAAAAAAATAAAACGGGTTTCTAACGACCGCTATATTCTCAATGAAGGTGCCTTCACCACCTGTAGAGGAACTATACCCGATTGGTCCATCGAAACCGAATTGATGGATATCAAACGCCACGATCGTGTCTGGATCGAAGGCGCTCAGTTCAAAGTCCGAGACATTCCAATCCTTTATCTGCCCGCCGGCTATATTCCCATGGATCAAACCCGTAAATCGGGACTGTTGATCCCTTCCATAGGAACCAGTAACACCGATGGATTCACCGTCAGCAATTCCTACTTTTGGGCGATCAATCCTTGGTCTGACGCCACCGTCTTTGTCGATTATCTCAGCAAACGAGGCGTACGACCTGGATTGGAATACCGCTACACTCCAACAAAGGATATTAATGGAAAGTTTAGCGGTTTCTTTTTGGATGATGATAGCGGAGCGCAGTTCTGGAAAGTCGATATGACTCACAATCAAAACTTTGCCAACGGATTCAATCTCTCCGGCAAACTCGATCTGGAAAGCGACAACAGCTTTAATAAAACATTTCAGGATGATACCAGCGAGCGTACACGACGCCAAACCGATTCGTACGCATCACTCATCAAATCCTGGACCGATAACTCTTTGGATGTTTTATTCCGCTACAGGGACAGCTCTCAACTTGACCGTGATGATACATTTGGACAACTTCCCCAAATCACCTTTAAAACCCAGCGAATACGAATCGGTAAAATGGATGTGTTTTTTAATCAAGAATCCAGCATTTCCTCTTTTTTAGTAGATTTAAACACAAATCCACTCATTGACAATAATTTCAACGTACAGCGTGTTGATTTTCACCCCCAAATCAGCTTTTCCCTCAATCCTACTTCCTGGCTTGCCTTCACCCCTACTTTGGGCTTGAGAGAAACCTGGTACAGCAAAGGTCTGGACAGTACAAACAAAGAGCTTTCTGGCTTTTCAAGAGAATCACTGGACTTTCGAGCTGTTCTCCAAGGCCCCAAATTCAACAAAATATTTCAGGCTGATGAGGGAAAATATGGAGCCTATAAGCATGTCATCGAACCACGGATGACGTTTGACTACATCCCCAATATAGACAGCGATGACCGAGATAAAATCCGCGTATTTGACAACGTCGACCAAATCGACCCTCAAAGTGTGTTGTCCTACTCATTGACACAACGTCTATTAAGCAAAGAAACAGGAGAAGATGGAATAGAACAAACCCGGCAAATCCTGCGCTTTATCGTCAGCCAGTCCTATGATTTGCGTGAAGCCGAACGCGCTCCATCGCCCGAATCCAACCGCCCCTTTTCAAACCTGAGATTCGATTTGGACAGTCGCCCTACAGAATCACTGGTCATGAATTTTGACACCGAATACGATGTCCACCGAAATCGACTCGACTCTTTTAACTTTGAATTAGGAGTTAAAGCAAGCCCGTCTCTAACCATGCTATTAGAGCGTCGTTACTCCCGAGATCAAAATACGTTCTTGAATGGGACTCTGGACTGGGCTTTCAAAAAAGGATGGCGCGCAAAATACAGTGCCCGCTACGACGAGCAATCCAGCACTTTTCGTGAAAATGATCTCAGTTTGTTGTACGATGCAAAATGTTCTTGCTGGGGATTCACGTTGGATTTTGTTCAAAGAACACTCGGAACGGGTAGCACTCAGAGAGATGAAACCAGATTTTTACTCGGCATAAACCTGAAAGGTCTTGGCTCTATCAGCAGTGGAAAAATCAATAGACGCACCCTAAACGACTTCGACGACTACTAAAAATATAATATTTATTTAAGTATATTTAATAAACACTACCTAATTTAAAGTATAAATGAAAAAGGCCCACCCTGATATCCAATACAATAGAGAAAATTTGATAAAGGCGAGTCTGGAAACAGGTGCTATCAAACTCGATCCTGACACCCCCTTCACTTGGGCTTCTGGCGCAAAAATGCCCATTTACAATGACAACCGTCTCTTGCTTGGTAGCTATGAGACACGCATGCTCGTCGGCAAAGGTCTCCAGGAAATTCTGCAAGAAAAGAATATTCAAGCTGATGGAATCGCCGGAACAGCAACAGCCGGAATTGCACCTGCCGTCACTCTCGCTAATTTGATTAAAACACCATTAGCCTATGTTCGCCCCGAACCCAAAAAACATGGCATGCAAAATCAAATTGAAGGATTATTACCAGTAAATAGTCAGGTTGTCGTCGTAGAAGATCTCATCTCCACAGGAGGGAGTGCTCTGAAAGCTGTTAAAGCACTACGGCAAGCAGGTTTCAGCGTCGAACATTGTCTTTGCATATTCAGTTATGGATTCGAGAAGGCCACAGAATCATTTAAAGAAATGGATTGCCAACTCCATACCCTATTCACCTTTCCTCAACTTCTCGAACACTGCAAAGCAAAAAACCTCTTCACCCCCCAGCAACTCCAGCTCTTGAATGCCTGGGAACAAAATCCATTTAACTGGACTTCCCAAAAAAAATAACCGTACGACATTCCCTTCATTTAACAAACTCAAAAATCCCATTAAAATAGAGATTGACAGGGTAATTTAATGGTAATATTATGGGCGATTCTGAAGACGGTTATCAGATCAGTAATTTATAAAGTCGATCACTATTAATTCGAGACGAATACTCAAACGTTCTATATAAATTAACCAAACGTTATATATACAAAAACGGAGATTTATTAAATATGCCCAAATTAGAAATTGGACCCATCGGTTTACTCCCCCAATCTGCTGCAGCAATGGGAATTTTTCAGCCGGAAAAAGGGTCTGGAATGCAATTGGTTGCAGGCGAGCACATTCCCGAAGACGAAGCTTTGGAGATAATGGCGTATGAATTCTTGACCCGACGAAACCCAACTCTATTCCCCGGCCCAATGGTCGTTTGGGGATGGAACGAAGAAGCTCGCCATAAAGCTGAACTCGTATTAAGACTTAAAGACGAAGTCCCCGGCATGAACTTGATTCCAATGCCTGATTACCGCCCTATTTATCCTAAAATTGACCCTGAAGCGGTTATCAACCCTTGTCATCCCAATTTGACCATTCAGCATAACAAAATACACGTGTGCGCCTTAATTGGAGTGCATTGTCACTTTGCAAACATCACATTGAAAATGATTCGCGCCAATACCAATTGTTATACGATGGCTTTTTGCGCTTATGACGGACACGAAGATGCATTGCTCTCCATTAGCGATCTCGATGGTCCAAAAATGGAAAAAATCATCGCCGCTGTAATAAGAATCCGCGATTCTGGAAATGTGACTCCTTGGGCACTTACCCCTGAAGGCATAGAAGAATTGGAAGAAATAAAAGAAACCAAAAAACAAAACAAAGCGGCAAGTAAAGAAGGTGTAAATATTTTCCCCCAGGAGATCCTTCCATTGGAGCAGGGCTTGGACGAAAACGCAGAGTAATTTGTTTACATCAAAATTCTGTAACACCTCTTGACGGGATAGCCGTCTTTTTAGTTGCGTAGTAATAAAATGGCAATAAGATTTCGGGCCGCTTTGTAAAAAGCGGCCCGTTTTTTTTGAGCATTTTTCAAGCCTTTTGCCTTATACTAAACAGAAAATAGAATTCAATCTTATCGATTGTAAATTCTTATTGACACAAAAGTGTAATATCTTTAGCCTTAAAGATATTCATTAAATACTCTGTTTAGAAATTCCCGGAACAGGTACAAATAAGGAGGGATTTTGTGCGAGCACTTGTAATAGATGACTCAAGAGCAATACGTCTGATATTGGGGCAAGTGATGAAAAAACTTGGCTTTGAAGTGGTTGATGCCGGAGACGGACAGCAAGCCTTGGACAAACTAAAATCAGACGGTCCATTTGATATTGCCTTGGTCGACTGGAATATGCCCGTAATGAACGGCTATGACTTTGTGGTCAATGCACGCAAAGACCCTCAGTATAACGATATGCGCTTGATGATGGTCACCACGGAAACTGAAATGGCCCAAGTCGTTAAAGCACTCGAAGCCGGAGCAAACGAGTATGTTATGAAGCCATTCACCAAAGAAATGATCGCCGAGAAATTATCATTGCTTGGTCTATCAATAGAATAGAGCATATCGGGATAATTTTATGTTGAAAGAAACCATTAGCAACTCCGCTCTTCCCATAATTACAGGCTCAAAGAAGAAGCCTTACTTACAGGACACTAAATGGCTTTAAATCCAGGCGACTTTGAATATATAAGTAAAATCGTTAGAGGACAGTCCGCAATTGTTCTTGAAAAAGGGAAAGAGTACCTTGTCGAAGCAAGGCTCACCCCTCTAGTAGCATCTGAAAATCTTGGTTCCATTGCAGAATTAGCCCAGCAAATGAGAAAAGATATCAGTGGCAAGCTAATCGCCAAAGTGGTCGAAGCCATGACCACCAACGAGACCTCCTTCTTTCGTGATATACATCCTTTCGAAGTGTTGAAAAACACTGTCATCCCCGAATTGATCCAGAAAAGAGAAAGTCAAAAACGCCTTAATATCTGGTGCGGAGCAAGTTCAAGTGGTCAAGAGCCTTATACCTTGGCTATGCTGATCAGGGAAAATTTCCCACAGCTGAAAAACTGGAAACTCGATTTCATGGCTAGCGACATTTCAACAGAAATGCAAAAACGATGTCAGGATGGGATCTACAGCCAGTTAGAAATCAATAGAGGCCTGCCCGCTATGCTGATGGTGAAGTATTTCCAAAGAAGTGGTGCTCAATGGCAAATCAAGCCCGAGCTACGACAAATGATTAACTTCAAAATACTCAATCTATCTGGACACTGGCCTCTCATGCCAAAAATGGACCTGGTTATGATGAGAAATGTACTCATCTACTTTGATGTCCCTACGAAAAAAGTAATTCTACAAAAAATTCGCGAAAATATGCAGCCAGACGGTTATGTTTTCCTCGGTGCCGCAGAAACAACTCTTAATCTAGATGTAAAGTATGAAAGGATGAACTTCAAACAATCCGGGTGCTATCGCATAAAGGAAGGTTAGCAATGGAGATCGATTTTAATCTTGAGATCAGCCAATATACGAAGGACATATGGGAACAGATTCTAGGCTTGGAAGTCATCCCAACCACAGAGGACTTCAGTCCTACTGAAAAAGGCACCACTCTAGCTGGTTGCGTACAAATTATGGGAAGTTGGGAAGGCAGTGTCGAATTACTCTGCCCCGCCGAGCTCGCCAAAAAAGTAGCGTCCATTATGTTCGGAACAAATCTGGATGAAACCAGTGAAGATGATATCAAAGATGCCTTGGGCGAACTCACCAATATGACGGGTGGAAACATCAAATCCCTTGTGCATGATGCTGACCAGGAATGTTTTCTTTCACTTCCTGCCGTTGCTGTGTCCGACATCCAGATGCATGTTCCAGGGACTCATGAAGTAGCAAAAGCGACCTTCAAACACGAAAATCATCTATTCGCCGTTCGTATGTTAAAAAAGGTCGAAAAGAAAAAATAAGGCTCAACTAACCAACGGCACAAAATGAAAAACCTTGAAAGTAGTATTAAAGAATATGTGATCATGGTTTGGAGTACCTTATTCGAACAAGATATCGACTGCGACGATCAAGAATTTGACCCTCCGTTGCAAGAACCTCGATTAGGCATAGTAGATATTAGTGGAAATTGGAATGGCTTTGTCAATATCTACGTCCCCTACCCTCTGGCCATTGAGCTGACTGAAAAAATGTTCTTTCTAGAAGCGGGTAGTTCCTCCAAAAGTGAAGTGGAAGACTCCATTGGAGAGATCATCAACATGATCGGTGGAAATATTAAAGCCATCCTGCCTGAACCCAATCAACTATCAACCCCAAGCGTTATCTGGGATGCCAATTCCCACGAATGGCTGGAAGCCCCTACCGTATTAGCCGGTATGTCCTTTAAATCAAAATCCGGCCACCCTTTCAAAGTACAAATACGCCCAAAAGCCTGATCCTGAAGTTTAGGAGTCGGCTCCGCCATTCATTTGTGACCATACTTCCCCACAAAATCGATCCAAAACATTAGAAGAACTCGCTGAAATGACTTTATTTTCGGCAAGCAATTCGTCATCCGACGGATAAAAACCAAGCTCATCAAGGCGAGCAAGAACTCTCTCATCATTGGGAACGGCAAGTTCCCCCTTACAAAGAGACGCGCCTGCTAACACAGGGACGCCACAACCCATTGCTCCAATAACGCAGCCCGCCCTATGGTGATCCGTCAAAATTTGCGGAAGGATTTGATCGGACCAAAGAGACTTCCAGGCCCCTTTTCCACCAAGCGTCAACACAGCGTCGTACCGGCTCCTTCCTTCCAATAATTTATTCCAATCGACGATCATTCCATCTGGAGAAAATCGGGTTTTACAATCGCCCGTAGCTTCTTTGCCGCTTGGGGAAAGAATCATCAGCTTTGCACCACGCGATGTAAAAAAATCGCGCACGCCAAACAACTCTTCTTCATTAAACTGATTCTTTGGCACAGCAATCATCAGCCATTTTATTTCAGACATAAAAACTGTTTCACCCAGAGACTGTTGAAAAATGCAGATTATTGAAATTGAATCTGTTTCGTTTGCTCTAAACGATCCGTCTACTCATTAAGGAATAGCAATTCTCAAGCGTCCGAATCCAAGACAACGGAGTACATGATACAAGTGGGCGCATTGACCATTGCCGTATTTTTGAGATCAACGCGCCCCAAAACACTAAAAACTTACTTAAGGTATTCCTGCAATGGATCAGCCTTAAACTCATTATTCTTAATGGATTTTAAAGAATCTATGAATGCGGATGCCCCACGAATCGTTGTGCAGTAAGGAAGGTTTTGTGTCAGGCAGGCTCTGCGTAAACTGAAGGAATCTCTTGTGGGTTTTTCTCCGAAAACAGTGTTCACGATCACAGTGACTTGATTATTCAGAATAGCTTCGACAATATGGGGAGAACCTTCATGGAACTTATTCACAGCCGAGGTTTTCAAATTATTTTGATTGAAATAATTAGCCGTCCCCCGGGTTGCAATGATCTCGAATCCCAGCTTTGAAAATTCAGTGGCAATTTTCAAAGCCAACGGTTTGTCAGAATCTTTTACACTGATGAATGCAGTCCCACCCTCTTTTGGAAACTGAATGCCTGTTGCCATTTGCGCTTTCGCAAATGCGGCACCAAAACTCGGGCCAATACCCATCACTTCTCCGGTAGATTTCATTTCTGGTCCAAGCAAGGTGTCCACTTCTGAAAATTTATTGAAGGGAAAGACAGATTCTTTGACGGAGACATGTTTTGTCTTGATCGTTTCAGTGAACCCCAATTCCTCAAGGGTTTTTCCCCCCATCACCCGTGCCGCCAATTTTGCGAGTGGAACGCCTGTTGCTTTGCTCACAAAAGGAACGGTACGCGAGGCACGAGGGTTGACCTCGATCAGATAGACCTCATTGTCCTTTACGGCAAACTGGATATTGAGCAAGCCAATCACATTCAACTCTTTTGCCAAGGCCTTGGTTTGAGACTCTATGACTTCCAGTAGTTTTGCATCTACGGAGTTGGGTGGCAGGGAACAAGCACTGTCGCCGGAATGGATACCCGCCTCTTCAATGTGCTCCATAATACCGCCGATGACGACTTGTGTTCCATCTGAGATGGCATCCACATCCAACTCAATCGCATCTTGCAGAAAGCAATCCACTAAAATAGGATGTTCGGGGGAGGCTTTGACAGCATGCGTCATGTACTTTTTCAAACTATCCTCAGTATAAACAATTTCCATCGCCCTCCCTCCCAAAACATAAGAGGGCCGGACCACTACGGGGTAGCCTATGGAATTTGCGATGTCTATGGCCTCTTCAACGGATACGGCAGTCCCATTTTCAGGTTGAAGTAAATCGAGTTTTTTGATCACTTCGTTGAATCGCTCCCGATCTTCTGCCCGATCAATGTTTTCCGGGCTGGTACCGATGATGGGAACACCTGCATTGAGTAGATCGAGAGCCAGCTTCAACGGTGTTTGTCCACCAAACTGAACGATCACTCCAAAGGGGTTTTCTTTACGGATCACGCTCAAAGTATCTTCAAGGGTCAGCGGTTCGAAATACAATCGATCAGAAGTGTCATAATCGGTACTGACCGTTTCTGGATTGCAATTGATCATAATGGTTTCGTAGCCATCCTCCTTTAGTGCAAAGGATGCGTGAACACA
>JAJDBG010000072.1 GCA_029261475.1 Nitrospinaceae bacterium | reverse complement strand
AATGAGGCGTCGATGATGGCTCCGCGCTTGAGTTGTTTCTTTTGACTTTCTAATTCCCCTAATACGGCCTCTGCCAACTCTCTGGAGGGGGTCAGTAAAATGGGGACGGCTTCTTCATCGTGTTCTGCTTGTGAAAGCAGGTCTGCGGCAATAAAATCAGCCCTCGCCTCGGCATCGGCGACAATAAGGATTTCACTGGGGCCTGCCACCATGTCAATGCCAACGATCCCAAATACCATTCTCTTCGCAAGTGCTACATATATATTACCGGGGCCAACTATGGTATCGACTCGTGGAATGATTGTGTTTCCGAACGCCATGGCGGCTATCGCCTGCGCTCCTCCCACTTTATAAATCTCATCCACTCCTGCTAAATTGGCGGCAACCAAGGCATGGGAGCTGATATGCCCATCGGGACAGGGGGTGCACATGACTATTTTTCGAACCCCTGCAACTTTTGCAGGAATCGCATTCATTAGGACAGACGATGGATAGGATGCTTTGCCGCCAGGAACGTAGATTCCCGCTGTGTCCAGGGGACTCACTTTCTGCCCTAATTTGATGCCATCGGATTGAGTTGTCCAGGATTTGGGCTTCTGGAGTTCGTGGAAGGCTCTTATATTTTCTGCCGCTTGCTTGAGTGCATCGACTTCTTCGGAGCTTAAATCTGTGTACGCTTTCTTGATTTCTTCTGGAGTCACGCGTAGATTTTCTCGCGTCACTTCGTAACGGTCAAAGCGTCGGGTGAATTCGAGCAGTGCGGTATCGCCCTCTTTTTGAACTTTATCCAATATATTGCGAACCGTTTCGTCTTGAGTTGAAAAGTTCATCTCAAGTCGGTGTACGACGGCGTTCATCTCTTCTTCAAATTCTTCTTGATCAAATGCTACGATTTTCATGATTTGTTAGTTCGTCCGATTTATAATTCAAGTGTTTCTAAAAATTTCAATAAGGACTCTGCTGTTTCATTGGAGTCTTCGGTCAAATCCAGATGTGTTTTCAAAAAACGCAAATCTTCTGGCCGATCCACATCGTACCACACTGGCAATGATTCGACATCGACTCCTAGCCGCCGAGCATTGGCCCCAGTTTCGGATAATACGGAGCTGGTCCCCCAGTGGATATTATCGAATACTTCCACCACTTTTGGCCCCATTCCAATGAGATAATAACCGCCGTCAACTGCTGGCCCAAGGGTTAGGGAACGGTCGGAATCCAATGCTCGCTGGATGTATTCGACGGGGAGACTCGGGCTGTCAGTTCCTATGATAACCACTCGTTCATAGCCTTCTTCAAAGCTTTGAAGGAAGGCTCGGCGCATACGTTGACCAAGATCGTCTCCATCCTGAGTAAAAATTTTAAAAGATTCAAGCTCTGGATTGGACCGAAAATACTCGGATGTCAGGGGTGGTGCCACTGCAATGAATGAATCGGCACCTTGAACCGATTCCAAGAGAGACAATCCTGCTGTCAAAAAGTGCAGATACAATTTTAATGTAGTTTCCTCATCCAGCAAGGAAGACAAGCGCGTTTTGACTCGCCCCGGCACGGGATCTTTCGCAAATAAAATAATAGCGCGCTTTTGAGGCTTCTTCATTGATGAGAGATCAGATATAATCTTAAGTTATAATATGGGATGGAACGTTCCCCCCTGCCACTTTTTAATAGCTTTGCCGGTCAAAGTCAAACTCTGCCTGATTTTTCAGGACAATTTCACCTTTAATTGCCATGCCTTCTTTTATTCTGGAAATGGATCTATCACTTATTCATTGGGTCCAGACCCACCTGCAAGACCGAATGTTCGGCAAGTTCATGGAATTTATTTCCATTAAGGGAAATTTCGTTTTTGCAGGAGCAATGACTGCCGCCCTCATTCTATGGACCTACCGCCTGCGTGGTCTGTTCTTTTTACTTGCAGGAGGAGTCGCCATTGGATTGAACGACTGGGTGAGTCATCATATTTTTAAAGAATGGATCGCTCGTCCCCGACCCTGCCACGTTCTTGAGTCCTTACAACATATTACCAATTGCTCCAACAGTTTCTCTTTTCCATCAAACCATGCCAGCAACACCTTTGCCTTTGCCATGCTGGGCACTTTATGCTTTCGCAATTGGGTTCTTTTGGTCTACACCTTCGCTCTACTGGTTGGATATTCCAGAGTTTATCTTGGCGTTCATTATCCTTCGGATATACTGGGCGGTGCTGTGCTGGGATCGCTCATGGGTTACTTGGGATATAAATTGTACCAACTCTGTTTGAAAAAAATGGGTTCTCGATGACTGCCACGACCAAAATTCTCTTACTAAAAATGAGTGCTCTTGGTGATGTGGTACACACACTTCCCACTCTTGAGACTTTACGCGCTAATCATCCCGACGCTTATATCGCCTGGATGATCGAGGAACGCTTTCAATGTTTGATCGAGGGTCACCCTGCGCTGGACGAGATCATCCCTGTGAACACCAAGCGTTGGAGAAGGGAGATCAATTTCAAGTCTGCGTCCGAAATTTTCAAAGTGCTGAGGAAGATTCGCAAGCGTAAGTTCGATATCATTCTCGATCTGCATGGCCTCATAAAAAGCGGAGTCATTGCCTATGCAACAGGAGCGTCGCGACGTGTGGGATTTTCTGCCGCTAATTGCAAAGAGACTGCCAGTGCCCTATTCAACAATTTAAAGGCTCCTGAGGTCGATCCAGAGCTCCATGTCGTGTCAGCCAATCTTGAAGTACTGCGAACAGCGATACCCTGCGAAAATCTACGACACGATTTCACCTTGCCTCATTCAGACTCCGCTGAGAAAAAAATAGATCGCTTCATTAAACTTCATGCAGGATTGCAGGAGAACCCGGTGGTCGCCGTCAACCCAGGTGCCGGTTTTGAATCTAAACGTTGGTCACCTGAAAAGTTTTCAGCATTGGCCGATGAGCTGACAACTCAGTTCGGCTTTTCTGTTCTACTGACCTGGGGACCTGGTGAAGAGAAAATGGTTCGCCAGATTTCTAATGAGATGAAGCAGGTATGTTGGATCGCGCCCCCAACAACGATAATCGAATCCATTGCCCTTTATCGCCGCATGGCCTTTTTTATTGGCAATGACTCGGGACCTCTCCATCTATCTTCCGCCTTGGGTATTCCTGGCATTGCTTTATTTGGACCAACCAATCCCGCACGTAACGGTCCCTTTGGCTCGCATGTTCAAACGGAGTTCAAGCGATTGCCCTGCAGTTTTTGCTGGAAGCGGACCTGCCCTTTGGGGACAAATGAATGTATGAATTCTATTGAAGTCGCCGACATTCTCGTCCGCGCTAAAGAAATGTTAAATTTGTCTGCTGATGCACCGAACCCTAACCCCCTTTCAAATGAGGTATAACAATGGCCTTTGATAAAGAACTGACAGACATTCTGGTCTGCCCACAATGCAAGGGTGATTTGACCTTGAGTGACAATGAAGATGGACTGATATGCCAAGCCTGTGAACTCAAATATCCTATTCAGGATGATATCCCTATCATGCTGATCCATGAAGCTGAACCTATCTGAAAAACAGGATTTCGATGGCATTGTATTTAAAAAAAATGGCTTCCTTCTGTAAAGCGTTAGGGTGGAAATCAATCGGGCGAGTCGTGGGACGACTTCGTAAATCTCCCCCCCTCCCAATCGATTTGGGAAACATTGGCTCGGCTCTCATCATCCGTCCCGATCGCCTCGGCGATGCGATTCTTTCTATCCCTGTTTACGAATCCATTAAGCGTTCCTACCCAAACATCAAAACCGTTGCATTGGTCAACAAAGCCTATGCTCAAAT
>JAJDBG010000071.1 GCA_029261475.1 Nitrospinaceae bacterium | reverse complement strand
GCGCAAAATAGTTGACCGCTATGTACAGAGGAGTCAGAGGAGTCGATTCGATGGATACTTTTAGCTCAGTAGAAGCACCTGCCTCAAGTAGCTTCTCCAGGTAATAGAGTTTCCCTGTATCTACAGCATCGTACAAGGAGGTAATGCCTGTTTTCTTATAAATTGAGTCTAAATTTTTTCGATTGGTTACAGGAAGCAAGAGATCGAAGCAATCTTTTTTGTCATGAATCACTGTGCGCATTAACGCGGTATTTCCATCTTCAGCAATCAGGTTAGGATCGGCATTTTTTGCAAGTAACTTTTGTGTTTTTTTAGTTTGTCCAAGCCCCGCAAAAATCATCAACTGCGTTTTCGGTACTGTTCCATGGCCCTTTAAAAAACGATTTACATTATCTAGATCAAGAGGGCGTTTCGACCAATCTTCTTTATTAATCAGACTCCGATTAATTTGGTCATTATATTCTTTTTTAGCCTTGTCTTTATATGATTGATCTGCTTCTTTATAATAGAAATTTAGAGGGAATCGCTGAATATAAGCAACTATTGAGGTCCTTATAATGATATCAAGTTCAAATGCTTTTGCCCATGCATGCCACTTTTTGGAGACTCTTTTGTCCTTGAGCTGAGCGGCAACGATCAACAGTTCACCCAGAATATTTTTCATCATCGGACCATTACGATATTTTACTCCTTTAAGCGCAATATCATACTCTGCAAGGGCTTGCTTAGGCTTCGCCATGTAAATATAGTATTTTGCACGTAAATGGCTCATCATCCAATGTAGCTCAGTTTTTAGATTATCATTCGTCTCGTCCAACTCTTCCAGCTTTTTCCACTCTTTAGATTCTTTCCAAAAATTTTTTTTATGATTCTTACTCTCTCCTGTTTGTTTGTCATAATCTAGGTTTCCTTCTTTACTATTATAGATGTGGAAAAAACGATCAAACTCAAAGAACTGAAGGTTGTTTTTTGCCTTTTCCAAAACAGCCATTTGAAAAGTGTCCAAATCAGGCGTTATAGGTCCTAATGAAAGATTTTTTTGCCAAGTGTTAGAAAAGTGGCTCTGATCCTTTTCTGGAATACCTTGAAAAAAAGATTGCACTGCGCGGGCAATGAGGAGCCACCTGGCAAGTGACTGGTTCTTACCGTCATAAAAATTTAATATGGAATGGATGCTTAAAACTTTTCCCTTCAGCCATCGGTATAAATTATCCTCAATGGATTTTTTTTCTACCCCAAATATTTTATAACTGTCAAGTTGTTCAGAAAATTGGGGTACTGTTATCGAATTTCTATCTAACCACCAACTAAGCACCGATGTTGTAAGAACCTTTTCGCCTTGCCCCCAGTGAGTAACATCTGGAGCATCACCATCACCTAAGCGAATGACCTTGCCGATTGAATTAACAGTGTGTGGTAAAAAGAAGTCCTGAAGCATGATTATCAAATGCTCCCGAGACAACATGCAGTAATCTAAGTTAGTCACCATTTTTCGATACAATGACAAAAAGCTTAAAAATTCAGCTTTTAAAACATTTGTAAACTCGGGATCGCTTTCGTAGAGACATGAGAAATAAGGTTTAATAAAATTTTCAATTTTGGAATTATCCATCTCATCATCACGAAGGCGCTGGAGTTTTTTCTTAAAGACTGGTTTATTCTCGGCATCAATAGAGCCAAAGCTACGGCAGAAAGTATCGACTAGTTCAGCAATTGCAGGAAGAGGGGTGTTCTTAATACACATTTCGTATATCTCCATAATAATAACTTTATTTTTCGATATTTGGAGCTGTCGGGTTGATGCTTTATTGGTAAAGAACTATTAAAAATTAATCCGAAATCTATACCATGGATGCAAACTTGTGTCTGCATCCATGGCATATGGTTTTACTCGCCCCCAATATAATCATCATTATTGGGGTTGTGACAATCAGACCAATCATCCAAATCATAATCATTGTTCGGATTATTCAAGTCAGCCCAGTTGTCCAGCTCTTCTTGTGACATGTTGTCTGTATTAGACATGAAGCCCTCCTTTAAAAAATAATAGGAATGTAGGAAGTTATTTTCCTTTTTTTATAATTTCATATCGAGTGTGGTGTTAACAACCTGTTTAGAAGGGACACATTTGTTGAAAAATAGGATTATTAAGAGGGGGTCCTATATTGTTGGACAGAATTATGGCAAAGTTAAGCTAACGTTGATGGTTTTTTGATGTTATGCCGCTTCTTTCTTCATTCTATAAGGATTATTTCTTGCCCGGATGGGAGTTCGGCGAGTAGTTGATGGATGGTTTTTTTCAATTGAGGGTGAGACCAGTCGGGATCGAGTTCGTTCAATGGTTCTAGCACGAAACGGCGGTGAGGGATTTCGGGGTGGGGGATTTTCAGGGTCTCGGTGCTGATGCTTTGGGGGCCGTAGAAAAGAAGGTCCAAGTCGATTTCTCGAGGTCCCCATTTTTCTCGGGGTTTTCGTCCCATCTCTTTTTCAATACTGAGCAGTGAATCGAGTAATTTTTGTGGATCGCAAGTGGTAGATATTTTTACGACGGCATTCACAAACCAGTTTTGCTCTGTCATGCCTATCGGTGCCGTTTTATAGAAGGAAGATTGTGCGAGCAGACGAATGCCATTTGCATTTTGCAAATATTGGATCGCCTGCTCGCAATTTTCCTTTGGGGACTCAAGGTTTGAACCGATTCCTATAAAAGCGATGATGTCCATAAGAGAAACAACCGAGTTTGAGGCTCGTTGATCGTCAGAAAATGAACTTGACGGAGGACAGGCGTTCGCCGATTTCTTTCATGATGCGTTTTTCTTCTGCTTCGCCTTTGGCGTTGAAAGTGGCAGAGAAACGGACGAAAGGTCCGACATCATCCCAGGGAACCGTTGAGATCATCATTTCTTTGATGAGGTATTGAGAGAAATCTTCGCCGGTTTTAAATTCCGGTCCGCCTTCTATTCCTTTGGGTGCGCGAACGTAAAGGAAAAAGGAACCGCCGGGCATGGAGGCGTTGAATCCGACAGCATTCAGAGCCGCTACGAGCATCTCCAGACGTCTGCCGTATTTGCCGACGATTTCTTCCGTTATTTCCGGATGGTCCAGCGCGTAGGCTCCTGCCTTTTGGATCGCGGCAAATTGACCCGAGTCCACATTGTCTTTGACATGGGAAAAACCTTTGACCATCAACTCGTTGCCCGCTACAAAGCCAATGCGCCAGCCTGTCATATTGTATGATTTTGAGAGTGAGTGCAGTTCGACCCCAACATCCATTGCTCCAGGCACGGAAAGGAAGCTCAAGGGTTTTCCGCTATAGGTGAGTGCGGTGTAAGCGGCATCTTGTACGATCGCAATGTCATTTTCCTTGGCGAATTGAATAGCCGACTCGTAAAACTCACGCGTCGCGTTGGCACCGGTTGGGTTGTTTGGGTAATTCAAGTAAAGTATCTTGGCGCGTTTGCGAATATCAGCAGAGATGCTTTTCAAGTCGGGGAGAAAATTGTTTTCCTCCGTCAATGGCAAGTTCACCACCTCGCCGCCAAGGTATTGTGCGTGTGTTCCCAGTACGGGGTAGCCGGGAACGGTCATCAGAACCACGTCGCCGGGGTTGACGAACACGGCAGGCATCATTGCGAGTGCGGGCTTAGCACCGATGCTGTGATTGACATGTTTGTTGGGATCTAACCCGGAAACGCCGCAGACATTTTCCAAATAGCGAACAGCCGCTTCTTTGAATTCATCAATGCCGTTGTCTGTGTAGCCGCGATTTTCTGGTTTTCCTGCTTCATCTTTCAGTGCCTGCACGACACCAGGGAAAGCCATTTCATCAGGTTCCCCAACGCCCATATCAAATAATTCCCGGTCGGGGTTGGCCTGCTGTGCGGACCGTTTGGCGCGTTTAATTTTTTCAAATTTGTAAATTTTGGTGTCTTTACCAAACTGGTCCCCACCCAATCGATCTGCGAAAAGGGATTGTATATAACTTTCTGGCATGGAAGTAAGCTCCGAACTGAATGTGTATTGATTGAATAAAAGATTTCAAAGTTTTTAAAGATATTTTCCAACAACAATGTATTTGTGTATTTTTAGATATGTCGTATCAGGAAGAGGCAATCTAGCTAAAATTCAGAGGACTGTCAAGGCGAGTCCGTTTTTACAGGGTCCTGGTTTTTCCCGGAAATCCCAGCGGAATCAAAGGTCGCCATTTCATTATAGATTTTGACCGCTCCTTCTATCAATTGCATCGCCAGTACCGCGCCCGTGCCTTCTCCTAAACGCAGGTCGAGGTCGAAAAGGGGCGTTTGACCACTTAATTTGAAAAAGGTTTCGTGTCCCACCTCACAAGAGCGGTGGGATGCGAAAATATAATCCCGGATCAAGGGTTGGAATTGCATTGCAAGAACGGCTCCGGCTCCGGAAATAAGGCCATCTATAATGCAGGGAATTCTACGCTCCGCTGATCCGATGATGAAGCCAGCCATGGCACCGATTTCAAATCCGCCGATTTGAGCGAGTGTGTTGAGAGGATCATCCGGCTTGGGTTTGTGAAGCTGGAGAGCTGTTTCTATGGCATTGATTTTTCGTTTCAGGCCGTCGTCGTCCACTCCCGTTCCGCGTCCAATAATATCGGCGGGATTGACGGAGCCATAAACACACATGAGTGCTGTTGCTGGCGTGGTATTGCCGATACCCATTTCACCAACTGCCAATAAGTCATATCCGGCATCAACAGCCTCATATGCTAATTCGATTCCCGTTTGAATGGATGTGCGAGCTTGCTCGATGCTCATAGCTGTTGTGCGGGCCATGTTTTGGGTGCCGCCAGCAATTTTCCTGTGAATCAAGCCCTCAATGTTTTTGAAATCGTGGTGGGTTCCAATATCAACAATTTTTACATCAGCACCGACATGCCGGGCAAGGCAATTGATTGCCGCGCCGCCATTCAAAAAATTCAGCACCATTTGCGCCGTCACTTCTGCAGGATAGGCACTGACACCTTCCTGAACGACACCATGATCGGCGGCAAAAACATAAACGGATTTTTTTCGGACTCGTACCGGCTTGTCGCCATGGATGGCGGAGAGTCGGCGCACGATTTCCTCCAAACGGCCCAGGCTGGCAGGGGGCTTCGTTTGCGAATCCATTCGAGCTTGAGCCTGAACTCCAGAATCGAGTGAAACGGGCTGGATTTGCTGGAGGATTTCTTCTAATGAGAGCAATGGTGTCAAAGGCTTCTAGGCTGGATCATCACCGTCGTCATCATCATCGCTTTCGGCACTCAAGCCTGCGGCTTTTTGGGAATAACGCAGATACTTGATGATTTCATCAATGTCAGTTGCGTTGACCTTATTTTTTTGCGCAGGCATTTTTTCAGAGCCATTGATGATCTGCTCAATGAGTTCTTTGTCTGAAAAATTTGCAGGCAGATAGTCTTCGTCTATCAAGCCTGGAGCTTTGGAATTTTTTCCAAGTGCGTCGGGACCATGACAATTGGCGCAGACCTTATGAAAAGTTTTTTGACCGACTTTATATTCTTCGGGAACGATCAAGCTGGGTTCTGGTCCGCAAGCAGATAAGAAAAAGGAGGTGGATATGAGAAACAGAAAAGATTTTATATTCATTTATTTGGGTTGCCTTCTAATAAAGTCGATTTTTCCATCATGGTTTCGATCCATTTCTATACGTATTAGTTTCCCGTTTGGATCATAGTATTTCCAACGATCGATTTTACCGTCGTTGTTGGTGTCAAATCCAGCGTTCTCTAAAATTTTTGAAGCCTTGAAGTGTTGCCATTGATCTGGTTTCGTATCGCCATTGGTGTCAAAGGCTACCGATAACAGGCTTTCGTCTGATCCATATTGTTCCCAGCGATCTATGGCATTGTTGTTGTCTGTATCAAATTCAGCGCGTTGAAGTTTTTCATTCTCATCAAAAAATTGCAGTGTGTCGAAGCTACCATCTCGATTGCGATCAACCTCTATGCGTTGTAATTTTTGATTAGGACCGTAAAATTCTTTCCGGTCGATCAGGCCTTTGAATTCCTGGTCTTTTTCTATTCGGATCAATTTGCCGCTTGTTGAATAGAATTGGAACTGGTCTCGTACTCCGTCAAAATCGCGATCAATTTCAACTTTGATCGGTTTTTCCCCTCTGTCATATGTATCGATTTGATCGATCTTTCCGTCGCCATTTTTATCGTATTCAATTTTTTCGATTTTGTTGTCATCGGTCTGGTAATGCCATTCGTCCATTTTGCCATCGAAGTCGGAGTCGATTTGTACAATCTCAGCCCAGGCAGATGCACCAGTTAAAAAGGTAGTGAATAGGAATGCGATAGTGGGGCCGTAAAAAGTCATTCTAAATTTAATGAGAAAATAATGGGCAATAAAAACGTTATTGATTCCAAACCCAGAGGGTCGGGTATCGGTGGATAAGGCATGGCTTTGCGAACCGCAGAAAGTGCGGCAGAATCCAGCTGATTGTAGCTGGAGGATTCATGCAAAGCCAAGTCTATAATAGCGCCATTTTTAGCCAAGGTAAATGCTACGACAGGTTGTCCTTCGTAGAGTCGTTTGCGGGCTATTTGGGGATATTCCTTATTTTGCGCAATACGACTGCGGACCTGGGAGGTGAACTCGCCTTTCAATCGCCCCAGATCGGCTGAAGATAATTGGGGTGTGGGGTCTTGAACGGTGTTCATCCATTCGGAATCGAACGATGCAGAAATGATCTGACCATCAAACTGAGGTTTGATGTCGGTGGCTTTCAAGCTGGATTCACTGGTTGGATGGCCGATTTCAGCGGCAGGTAAATCGGGTACTGAGTCTGAGAGGGCGGTGATGGCTAAATTGCTTGTGATTTTTCTTTCGCCAGATGCAATCGGATGAAGAGAATGTTTTATGCTGTCGCTTTTTGCAAAGTTATTTTCTGAAAATTTTATTGCTTTGATGTCTCCGTACCGGGAAGAAATATCTGATTGGGAAGATTGATTCGAGGAAGAATGGATCTGTTTTGTGGCCTGAGTCCCCTTCGAATATAAAATGGTATTTACGGGTGAAGACTGTGGCGATATGCTTGCTGTTGCGGAAGTGTTTGCGCGAGATCGGGATGATGCATGAACAAGTGATGCCCTTTGGAAGGTCAAAGTATTTCTTTTTACCGACTGTGGAAGTGGCTGTACTTGGATCGTTTGCGTGTGTGTTGATACCGGACGTGCATGGACTTTAGCTTTGCTGGTTTTGGGTTTTAAGCCCCTGTGTTTGCCTGGCGAAATTGGAACGATTTGAGTAGGAATCGTTTGTCGGGGCAAGGTTCTTTTGATAAGAGCTGAAGCTGGTTTCGCTGGAGTCTGAGGATTTTTCTCAGGTTCTTTTGTTTTTGGTTTTTCTAAAAGAGCCATTTGATGTTGTGGCTGACGTTCAGGTTTTGACTTTTCAGGCGGTTCTGGCTCAATGATACGGATTTTTATCGGAGGAAGCTCCTTGATTGCAGGCGAAGCATCGAACACCAATAGTGATACAATGCCAGCCCCAATCAGATGGAAGGCGATTGAAAAAGTATATGCTTTGTTTTGAGCCGTTAGTTTCATTGGTTATTTGATACGATTTTACGATGTTGCTCTGCCATTAAAATTTTTAATCTATAGGCTTGTTGCGATCCCATTGGACGAGTGATAGAAATAATATTTTTTTAAAAGTCATAAACAAACCCTGCGTAACCGCTTGCGCCTGCAGTACTAAAGGTATCTACCTCTTCATAGTCCTCGTCGAAAAGGTTTTCAACTCGTGCGGTGAGTTTCAACTTCTCGGTCATTTGATACCTTGCCGCAAGTCGAACTGTTTTGAATGGTTCGACAGCTCCTGCTTGGCTTCGGAATCTTACCCCCACTAATAGATTGAAATCGTCCCCAAAGTCTTTGCTTATCTGGGTGTTGAAACGATGTTTGGAACGGTTGGGAAGTTTTGTTCCGTTTCCATCACGCGCTTCCAGAAAAGAGTGGTTGATTGAAATTTGGGAACGGTAAGGCAGTTGTGCACGAATTTCAGTTTCCGTTCCTCTGGTTTTGGCGGAGCCTACCTGTGACAATGTAAAAGCGGGAGGAGGGGTGACCAGCAAATTGGTGAAACGTGTTTCGAAATAGGTGATGCCTAATTGAACTTGACCCCTCAAAAGGCTTTGTTGAATACCTGCTTCCCAGCCTTTGCTTTCTTCTGGTTTTAATCCCGCACGACCAAAGTTTGGAAAAAATTGCTGGTTGAATGTCGGTGCTCTGAATCCTGTTGAATAGGATGCATGAATTTTTGAACCGGTGCTTGTAATGCGATAGGCCCCCTCGAAACGGTATGTGAGAGGGTCTTCAAATTCAGAGAGCAGGTCTTTTCGAAATCCTCCAGTGAAAGTCCAGGCTTCCATCAAATCCAGGCGGGTTTGCATGAAAAAGCCATAATTGTGACTATCGTGCTTGAACTTATTGAGTACATTATGCCCCGCCAATCGTTGGTATTCCATACCAAACACCGTAGACAGATTCTCGTTGAACTCCATATTATTTTGCAATTCAAACGTTATATTTCTGTTGTATATGGCATCTTCTTTAGTTGCCTGTGCGTCCCGAGCGACTTCATAAAAATAACTGGGGCGAAAAGTGATGTCCCACCAATCGGTGATTTGTTTGTTGATGGGAAGACTGACGTTGAAAGTTTTTGTGCTGGATTGACGTGTGATATCGTCTCCTGAAAAACCGTCGATATCTAAATAGGAAGACGAATAGCGTCCAATAAAGTCAATTCTCAAATCACCGGGTAAATTGGCTCCGGTGCGGGCAGATAAAGTTGTATTTTCGTAACCGTCATTTTCTGTTGCGCCTTTGCTAAGATTTTTGGCAGAAAACCCGGCACTGTCTGTTCTTGAGGCCGTGACAGAATAGTCCATCCTTCCCTCTTGGCCCGAGGCACCTATTGTCTCCTTGAATGTCGAAAAGCTTCCACCTTCAAATGAAGTGTAGACCGAGGGTTTTCCTCTGCCCCTTTTGGTGACGATGTTGATGACGCCGCCGACGGCATCGGAACCCCAAAGTGTGCTTTGCGGTCCTCTTAGAATTTCAATTTGTTGGACGTTGTCAACATTCAGGTCAGCAAAATTAAAACTTCCCAGTGTGTTGGCGTTGACCTGAACGCCATCGATCATGACAAGTGTTGAGTCGCTATTGGCCCCACGAAGGAAGAGGGTAGATAATGCTCCTGTAGGGCCACTTTGGCGCAAGTCGACACCAAGTGCGTCTCGCAGGATGTCTCCTACATGCGTTTTCCCGGACTGCTCTATTTCTTCTGCAGTGATAACAGTCGCCGAGCCGGTATATTGTTCGACGGATGTTTTGAGTCTATTGGAGGTGATTTGTAGCGTTTCCAGTTTTTCAACAGTGCCATCCGCTTGTGAGTGGGCTGGGAAATTGAGTGTCAAAAGCGGGAGGATGAAAAAAGCCTGAGCTACGAATGCAATGCGTTTCATGAAATGTCCTTTCAATCGAAGGTAATGATTACGATCGGACAGGTTTCCTGGCTTGGGGCTTCCTACTGACCGCGCCTTCCCATCTTAAAGACAGTGGCGTATTTGCGGTTTTCGTACCCCTTACAGTTGCGAGACAGCACCGGAATTGCACCGGACTTCCCTACACCCGATCGTTTAAAAAAATCAAACGGTAATACTTCTAATTTTTGTGTTTTTAATTTCTATGAGGCGGTTACTGCTTTGTGGGTCATGAGTTGTCCTTTCGCACGAAGGTAAAAATTACAGTTGGACAGGTTTCCTGGCTTGGGGCTTCCTACCGACCGCGCCTTCCCGTCTTCTGGACAGTGGCTTGTTATTGCGGTTTTCGTACCCTTTACAGTTGCGTGACAGCACCGGAGTCGCACCGGATTTCCCTACATCCAACCATTCCATGTTGGTCAAACGGTGGTTTTTTTGATGAACGGTTTGAGAAAGTTTGATTTACCAGTAAAGCTACTCTCAAAAACCTTCAATCTGGAAAATTCAAAGTGTATTTATTTGAAGTTTCGTTCCAGCGGTTATAGTACACCAGATTTTTTAATGCAAGCCTTTTCCCCCACCCGGCTGATTCGAGCATGGGTTCTTTATAAAATGTCTTGGTATGCCCCACACACAGATAGGCGACGATTTCTACATTCTCAGGCAGAGCGAGGTCTTGTTTGAGGCGTTTGGGGTCTAAAATACTGACCCAACCGACGGCGATGCCTTCTGCACGTGCGGCAAGCCAAAGGTTTTGAACGGCGCAACATGCACTGAACATCCCGGTTTCTGGCATGGTATTTCGCCCCAGGACATGTGGGCCGTTCCGTGTTGTGTCACAAGTGACGACAAGATTTATAGGCGCGTCGGTGATGCCTTCCAATTTAAGCGATTGATACAGCTCTTTACGCAACCCTGTATAGTTTTTTTCAGCTTCGGAATTGGCCGATGAAAAATTACTTGCCACTGTTTTTTTAAGCTCTGGATCGTCTATGACGATGAAGTTCCAAGGTTGCATGAAACCAACAGATCCCGCATGGTGCGCGGCGTCCAGGATTCTTCCAAGAACCGTAGGGTCTACAGGATCAGGCAAAAAATGTCGCATGTCTCTGCGCTTGTAAATTGCCTCGTAAACACCTTGTTTTTTCTCTTTGGAAAATTCGTGTGGTTCTGTTTTTTGCACTGACTCGAGAGTCGATTTTTCTGAAGTTTTTATTGAGACAGGGATTCCCGAAACCATGTGGACCACCTCATCAAAACCCCCGGCGAACTCTTGATTGATCTCTCCTGCCAGGTCTCTGAACTTTCTGCTCAAAGGATCACCCGGGACGATTCCTGCCCCAATTTCATTGGTGATGACGATGACGGTGAAGGGGACTTGTTTGCAGACTTGAATCAGTTCCTGAACTTTCTTCAGAATGGAAGAATCATCCATTTCCTGCATGAGAAGATTGCTCAACCACAAGGTCAGGCAATCCAATACAGCGATGTCATTTGCTTGTGGAGCAATTTGGCTTAAAGCTTTCGCGGGATCGAGAGGTTCTTCGAGAGTGATCCACTCGGGGCCGCGTTCGTCTTTATGGCGTTGGACGCGGTCCTTCATTTCTTCATCGAGGGTTTCAGCGGTGGCGATGAAATATTTTTTTCCAGAGCATTCGCGGCTCAGAGTCAGCGCACGTTTGCTTTTCCCGCTTCGAGAGCCTCCTGTGAGTAAAATGGTTTTCTTAGACATATTCAAATCTTCCTTTGCAGGTTGTGACTGCGTATCTTTATTATTGGCAGGTGCAAAATAGACCTCCCAATACCAGAGTCAATGTTTCTGTGATTTCTCCCAATGCCCCAAGACCGTCTCCTGTGATGCCAGCGATTTTTTTTTCAAACCAACGCAGAATCACATAAGCCGTTGACAGAAACAGGAGTAGCACCGCGAGCCCGGCAATGGGGCTAAAATAAAAAGCCAGCGCGAAAGGAATAAGGCCTCCCACAAGGTACTGGTATTTCCCTTTTTGGTAAAGCCAGTTGGACAAGGCTGTGTTGGCGTTGGGATGGTGCTTGAAGACCAGGCCCGTTGTCAGCATGGTTCGTGCGAGAGCAGGGGCGATACAAAGCCACAATATTCCAGCTTCACCACAGATTGCCAGCAGTCCGGCGTATTTTAACAGAAGGCAGAGAAAAAGGGTTAGCACACCCATAACGCCGACGCGCGGGTCTTTCATGATCTGCAAAGTTTGTTCGCGGTCGCGATGCGAAAACATTCCATCGGCACTGTCGGCCAAACCGTCTAGGTGTAGTCCACCACTAATGACAGTCAAAAAAACGATGTCGAATGCGGCACGTAAGGAAGGTGTCAGATAGGCGGTTCCAAAAGCATCTACCGCGCATAGCATGCCGCCGATCAATAATCCTACGATGGGAAACCATGCGATTTGGCTCCCGTTTTTTGAAAAGGCTCGGGATGGAACGGGAATGAGGGTCAGGAAACCCAATGCCGATAAAAAGTTCATTTTCCGTTCCTACCTTCGCTCTATGATTTTAGTGATGACTTCCATGTCTATAGAATCCTCAACCCAATCGGCAAGCCGGTTCATTTGTTCATCTCGAAATTGGTGATAGGAGAATGCTTTTCCCGGCAAGCTCAATCCTCTTTTTTGGCGAAGCTGATCGAGGAAGGCATTGCGCAACGGGTCTTCATCAAAACAGCCATGCAGGTAAGTCCCGGCGACGGAGCCATCTTCACTGGAGATGCCTAAGGGGTAAGGATCTTCATTACCTTCGGGAATAAACAATGGTATGGCTGGCGGAGAAAACTTTGTGATCCCTGTGTGGATTTCGTATCCAGTGACAGTTAGCTTGTCCTTGAACAAGGGAGAGGCGGTGGTTTTGCGAATGACTTGTCGGGTGATTTTTTCAGGATGAAGGGTCGTGTCTGCTTGAAAATGTCCGAGGCCTTCAATTTCGCTTGTACGACTCTCCGTGTTTTGTGGGTCTCTGATTTTTTCTCCGAGCATCTGGAATCCGCCGCAAATTCCAAAGATCATTGTTCCCTGAGATTTGCATTTTGTGATAGCTCGATCCATTCCCGAGTCCTTGAGATATTGCAAATCGTCGATGGTATTTTTACTGCCGGGAAGAAGGATCAGATCGGGTCGCCCTAATTGTGAAGGGTGAGCGACGTAGCGTAAAGATACGTTGGGATCGTTTGCAAGGGGTGCCAGGTCTGTGAAATTGGCGATCCTTGGGTACCATAGTGCGGCAATATCTAGGGGGTCTCCTCCCCCTTGTGCTGGGTGAGACCATTGCGGAATAGAGTCTTCCTCATCGACGACCAGATTTCTGAAATAAGGAAGGACACCCAGTATTGGCTTGTTCGCCAAGTCTTCAAACTGTTTGAGACCGGGTTTGAGGAGTTCGATATCGCCACGAAATTTATTGATCAGAAATCCGCTCACGCGATTTTTTTCGCTGGGTTCGAGAAGGTCAAGAGTTCCTTTCATCCAGGCAAATACGCCTCCACGGTCGATGTCTCCGACGATGATTACGGGAGCGTCGACCTCTTCGGCCAGATGCATATTTACGAGGTCCCATTGTTTCAGATTGATTTCGGCAGGACTGCCCGCGCCTTCGATAAGGATCAAGTCAAATTCGTCAGAGAGTGTGTCGAAGGCCTGTTTTACTATTTTTTTATGTTTTTCATGGCGTTCAAAGTAATCCCCCGCGACACGGTTTCCCTGGGCTTTTCCCATCAACACGACTTGCGAAAGGTTGTCTCCAAGGGGCTTGATGAGAATAGGGTTCATTGCTACAGATGGAAGAACATTGCAGGCTTCAGCCTGATAGGCTTGAGCTCTGCTTATCTCGCCACCCTCGGGAGTCACAAAAGAATTGAGTGACATATTCTGGGCTTTGAATGGAGCGACCTTCCAGCCTTTTCTGTGGAAGAGCCGGCAGAGTCCTGCTGTGATCACGCTTTTGCCAACGTCTGACCCGGTGCCCTGAATCATCAAAGTTTTTGCTTTACGGGTCATGAGTTCTTTTTCCTTTTCAGTAGCCATACGAAAAAAGGGCCACCTAAAATTGCAGTGATGACACCCACTGGAATTTCGGCGGGAGCGATGAGAGTGCGAGCCACAGCATCGCATAATATGAGAAATGCGGCACCGAACATCATGGCGCAGGGTAAAAGCAGGCGGAGGTCCGGGCCTACGATGAGGCGTACGATGTGCGGTGCTATCAAGCCAACAAAACCGATGGGGCCTGTGAAGGCGACGATTGTTCCAGTAACAAGCGACGACACGATGAATCCTGATTTTTGAATACGGGAAACATTGACACCTCTACTGAGTGCCGTGGAAACCCCGGCACTTATCAGGTTCAAATCACGTGCGATGACCATCAGTATGACAAATCCCAAAGCGACAGGGGGGATGATGGACAGAACGGTTCCATAGTCGGTGATGTCAAGCCCGCCCATGAGCCAGCGTATGATTTGGAAAGATTGAGTGAAATCAGAAAGGTAATGAATGAACATGACCAGTGCCGCGAAAAAAAAGTTGGCAGTGACTCCTGCCAACAGGAGAGTCGAAGTTTCAAATTCATTGTGCCGGACTTTGACCAAACTAAACACGAGAGCAACCGCCAAAAGGGCACCAAAAAAAGCGAAAATAGAAAGTGCAGGGACACCAAGAAAACGGAAGTTCCAACCCATTGCGATGGATAGCACCGCTCCGAATGCAGCACCGCTGGAAACACCGAGGGTGAAGGGAGCGGCCAGATCGTTTCTGAGCAATGCCTGAAAAACGGCCCCTGCTACGGCTAGAGCTGAACCGGCAATACCCGCAAGCAATATGCGTGGCAAACGTGCGAGAAACAAAATATGAGCATCTACATTTTCCTTGAATGGAATTTCTGAGGAGAAAGCTTTAATCAAACTGATATTGGTTGCGCCAATCAGAGGAGCAATGGCGAGCGTTGCCAGCAGAAAGGTCAGGAATATCCCAAGAGTTGTGATGTAGTGTTTTTGGGTCATTCAAACTCGGCGGTCGAAGATAGGTCTGATAGGAGGGGGGAAACAAGAACGCCTCCGTTTGGATCGCGATACAGCTTTATGTCGATGTTGTACACCTCTTCCAAAATCCCCGGCTCCAGAACTTTGTCTGGAGGGCCATCACGAACGATTTTCCCATTGTCGAGTAGAACAAGGCGTTTACAAAATTTTGAAGCGAGGTGGAGATCGTGCATGGCTAAAATGATTGTGGTGTTCTTGTCCTCGTTGAGATGCTTGAGAATTTCAAGAATCTGCATCTGATATTTGATGTCGAGGGCCGATGTAGGCTCATCCAATGCCATCATTTCCGGTTCTTGTGCGACCGCTGAAGCAATGAGCACACGCTGTTTTTCGCCGCCGCTGATTTCGTTGAAATATCGATCTGCAAAGGGAAGTGTGTGAGTTGTCTCCATGGCTTTTTGGGCGATGGCAAAATCCTTTTCACTTTCCATTGTGAATAAGGAAAGGTGAGGGTGACGCCCCATGAGCACGACTTCAGAATTTTTAAAAGAGAATGCCAGGTTCTGTTCTTGAGGTGTCCAGGCGATGGATTGGGCCAGCCGTTTTCTAGGAACCTGACGGATGTCGTTTTGCTTGAAGTAGATGGAATGAGCAGGTGCGTCAAGGATACCTGCCAATAATTTTAGCAATGTTGATTTGCCTGATCCGTTGGGACCGATCAATCCAATAAATTCTCCCGCTTCAATTTTCAGAAAAATATTTTTTAAAATGGGAACGTCGTCGTACCCAAAAGTAAGATTTTTAGCTGTCAGTAAAGAGGATGTCATTTCGGTGTGTTTGCAGAGATTTAATTTTTTCGGGAAAATAAATCTGGGTGAATGACTTGGCCCAAGCGTTCAACGGTTTTTGTCAGCCGAGGTCCTGGAAGCAAGATATAGTCATCGCCGATGAAGAAGATGGACTTTGTCTGCACCGCGCGGATAGCGGGGAATTTGCTCCAGGCGGAGATTCGTTCGGCTTGTTCTTCAGGACTCAATCGTGATTTTGGGCCCGCTTCTATGATGATTTCCGGTGAACTTTTGATGATAAATTCTTTAGTGACCTTGGGATAACGCGCGAGAGAATCCGGTAAAATATTTTCGCCGCCCGCGAGGGTTAGAAGTTCGTCTAGAAAAGTTCCCTTGCCGACAGCGTACAGATCACGACGCGGATCATTGCTGTCTCCCAAAAGGAGCAAGACCGATTTGGATTGCGTATCTTCGAGTATTTTTTGATAACCCTTTAGTCTGGACTGAATCGACGCGCTGAGTTTTTTTGCTTCTGGAGACTTTCCTAAAAGGTCCCCCAGTTTTTTTATAGCGGAGAGAATGTCTTCAATATTGTCCAAGGGGATGGAAAGTGTTTCGATATTTAAATTGCGAGCGTTGGAGGCCAATCGATTGTTGCCGCCCTGGTAAATGATCAAATCGGGACGCAGGGTGATCCAGCTTTCGACGCTTGGATTGAGCAGGCCTCCAATGGAGGGCAGTTTACAAGCCTCGGGCGGATAGGTGCAAAAATCGGTGACAGCAACGACTCGGTCGCCTGCTCCCAGGGCAAAGAGAATTTCTGTGGCTGAAGGAGTTGACGCTATGATGCGCTGATAGGAAGCTTTAGGTTCAGCGAATGCATTGCTGGAAATATTGAATAATAATGTCAGAACGATCAGGAGCGTTGCCAGAATTTCTGCAGGGGCAATGAATGGAGATGGTGGAGATTTCTGTGTCTTCATTACTTCAATCCTTTTGCAAAGAAGACATCCTACCGTGAGGCTAAGGTCTCTTTGGCGCGAAGAGTTTTGACGACCTCTTTAGTACTTTGGCTCAGCAGGCCTTGTGGCGTTCAGGCTTGTGAGTGAAATTACTGAAAAAGAGGAGTCTTTGAAAGGTATTCTGGCTTCTGGATCGATCTACTGTCCGCGCCTTCCCATTCATTCAAACAGTGGCATTTGCGGATGTCGTCCCCAGTTACAGCGGCGCGACCGCGACGGATTCTCACCGTCTTTCCTTTCGTGATTTGCTAGGAATAGCCTAGCAAAATTGTATACTTTGTCAACTATCGGTTTTATCCGGCATTGAAAAATAGTTCTATCTGCGCGAGGTTGTCAGAAGTGACTTCGTGACCTTGGGATGTTTCTCTTGAATCGGTTTTGTGGCCTCGCCCAGAACATTCATCCAAAGCGTATTCGGCCATGAAAGAAGGAACGACATCATCGTTGAGTCCGAATATTCCTAATATATTAGAAGGCTTTTCGGGTGTTTTGCCCTCGGGCAGTTCGGGGAGAAACCCGCACACACTGGCGGTTTTGTTGATGGGGTGACTTCCCAATATTGAATAAACGAGAGCGGCGGCTCCGCCTTGGGAGAATCCCCATAGACCGATTTGTACTTCGTTTGCCTTGAATTGCTCTTGGGCTGTTTGCACAGCGGTGTTGATGATGTGATCGGCATAATTCATAAACTCTTTGACGGTCTCCATTTGCTTGGGACCGTCTTTCCACCAGCTGTACAAGCCTTCCCCTGCGTCGATAGGGGCTTCGGGATAGACTGCGAGTGTATTTTCCAATTGCAGTTTGTTGCCGTGGATCAGCATGTTTTCAGGGGTAGAGTCTGCGCCGTGAAAGCCGATCAATAATTTCAATGGGGAGTCGGCTGAGTTACCGTAATCTCCTAAAATGACTTTTTTCCCGTTCCATTCGGTATTTTTGTATTGGATGGTCATGAGTTCCCTGTGCTCGTTAGTTTGTAATTCAACCTGTAAGTTTTATTTTCCGTGGCTAGCCACATATTTTGAAATGGCTTTGTATCAGGACATCCCGCCTGCCTGCTCAGGGAAAGATTCCTTCAAAGTTCTGGCTAGTTTAATGGCTTGTTCCCGAGTGACAATTTCACCCAGAATTTTAGCGTCTTCTATTTTATCAAGAATTAATTTGAAATGGGGACCCGGTTGCAGATTGAATTTTTCAATCAGATCGGAACCGTTGAGAAGATTGGGAGAACGTTTTGCAGGCAAATAGCTACCTATATAATACTTAGCGATACGCTGGATATTCTCATGCCTGCTTTGTGTCCACTCTGGTTTCATCGAGCAGGCTAGAGCCAGACCCGTAAGGGTGTGTGGATAGCTTGCTTTTGCAAAAGGGTACATTTGTTTTTCCCGTTCGCAGGTGTCTTCAAATTTAAGATCGTCTTTGTGGGCATAGCTACATGCTAGCATTGTTGAACTGACCCATTTGATTTCAGCATTAGATGCTTTCATGCCTTTCAGGGTTTCTACCGCAGGCAGTTTTTCGTGTGCATGGGCAGGGTAAAGAATGGCAGATATTCTTAACAGGGGGATATTCTGAGGAAATTCCGGGGCCATTGTAGCGTTACTGATTTTGCCAAATAATTTAGCGGGATCGGTGATGACTGAATCCAGAATCTCTAAAGCGGTTGTGATGTAATTTTTGTGGGATTCAGATTTCGGGAAAATTTTCCCCAGCAGGCCACTGTCACAAAACTCGGTAAAATACTTTGATGGTTCTTCTGCATTCAGGAATTGCTTAAGCTCGTAAAAAATTCTTTCAGTAGCAACCTGTTCCAAACTTGAAACATATTTGCGGATTTGATCGGCTGTAGCTGTATCGATTTTGAAATTGAGTTGCGCTGAAAACCGGAAGGCACGCAGGATCCTCAACGGATCTTCTTTGAATGTGTAAGCAGAAACAACGCGAATTTTCTTTTGTTTCAGATCGACCTGGCCGTTGCCAGGGTCAATGCAGGTGAGGGTTTGGTTCAGACAGGACTCTATGGGAATGGCCATAGCATTGACTGTAAAGTCCCGGCGTAATAAATCTTCCTGAATACTCTTCCCTTGCAGGGTTGTGAAGTCAAACGAATTTTGTTCGGGGCCAACGACGCGAAAGGTTTCTCGTCCCGGTGTCGTGTCGAGTTTTACTAAAGGGTAATGGTATTTGTTGGCAAATTTTTTTGCAGTTTGAATCGCGTTTGATCCAGTGAAATCATAGTCCGATGAATCCCGTTTTAGAAAAAGGTCTCGCACCGCTCCTCCTACAAGAAATAGCTCGGTACGCTCCAAGCGCGAAAACTTGATCAACTTATTCAGCATTTTTTCAAGTTCTTGATTCATTACAAAATTATATGAAGAGGTGGAGAGCTGTCTATGGGATGAGATTCGTTGTGGAGTCTGTTAGCAAGGTGCTGACGATTTCTGTGCGGTGGTCTGTGATGAAACCTGGAGTTGCTTTGACTTTAGACGTTCCAGCCAGAACCGAGCCGAACTTGTTTGGAGACGAAGATGTTGCCATCTTGTTTCACGAGGTGAAGGTCGGTTTGGGTTAGCGAGCCGATGATGCGTTGGATATTCTCCGAAGGCTTGCTTTGCGGGTCTTTGATCAGAAAGGGAACCATCTCATCGACTGAATCTCTGACACGATCGCTTTCGATGATGTAACCAAGGTATTTGACTTGAACGTTGAGGTATTTTCTAACGAGCCGAATCAGGTTGTCACCGACATGTATATCTCTGCGGTTGCGGGCACGATTGATGATCAGGTTGGGCGTGAAATTTTTCACAGCCAAGTCTACGTCAGCAACTTTATCCGGGGCAATTTCTGCAAGCTTTTCTTTGAGTAGGGAAACAGTGTAGGTTTCCATATCGGCCTGCATGGGATTAGAGTGATCCACCATTTTTTGCAGTTCCGGGTTGCCTGCGAATTGCTGGTTGATGCTTCGGAAAAGACTGGCTCGTATAAAGCTGAATGTTTTCATGACCGAGGTCATTTCCGGGGTACTCAGCACGATGCCCTGACTGCTCATGTTAAAGAAGTCGATCACGTTGAAATTGGTGCCCGGACCCATGTCGAGAACGATGACATCGGCTTGCAAATTTTTGATGAAGTCGATAACGATGTTAATGCAATCTTGACTGATGTTGGCACTTCCGGGATTATCACCTGCACCGCTTACAAATTTCAGGTTGTCGATCCCTGTGTCGAGAAGGAGCTTCTCGGGGGAGACTTCTCCGAGTGCAAAAAAATCCTGGAATCCACATTTCGGATTATTGATTCCTAATAGGGCATGTAGATTGGACGCCCCAAAATCGGTATCGACCAACACAACATTATGTCCGGCCAAGGCCATTCCCACAGCCAGATTGACACTGACAATGCTTTTGCCTATGCCTCCTTTTCCGCCGCCTACGGCGATTATTTTAGCTGTGGAGGTTAATGTGCTCATCGTATCGTTGGGGTCCTATTTTTTGTTTTGATCTTCGAGGAATATGAATGACTCTAGCAAATCGATGTATTCGGTATCGCTGAGAGCAGGCTTGATGTCTTGTGACTTTACTTCGGCTTTTTTGTAATTCAAGCCTTTAAGAAAGTCGGTTGTATTCAATGCTTTCTGAGTTCCGGGATCCAGATTTTTTATATTGTCTATTTGCCCTTGGAATTGAGTGAGGCGATCTACAAGGCGGTCGACTTTCCGTGAAACCGTTTGCTCCACCACTGTTTTTAGCATCGGCTCAGTTGTTGCTTGGTCTTCTTCTACAGGGGATTCTTCCCGTATCAATTCTTCTTCAACAAGAGATGGCTCTTCTGAAACGGCTGTAAATGCAGGCTCAGGCTCAGGCTCAGGCTCAGGCTCAGGCTCAGGCTCAGGCTCAGGCTCAAGAGGGGCTACCTCGTCAAGGACTGTTTCTTCGCGGGAGGGGATTGCCGGGGCTTCTTCTTCGACGGTTTCAGAGTCGAGATCATCAAAGTCCGCAAGGGTCAGTTCTTCTTCCAAGCTGGGAGAAAGGGTGTCTTCGTTTTCTTGTTCTTGTGGGTCGGTTACTTCCTGTTGCGCTGATTTCCTAAACTGCTCCAGATCTTCGGGGAGAGTGAGCTCTTCTTCGAGACTGTAATTGTCAGGTTTTATTTGAGTAATGTTTTCTTCGTGCTTCTCAGTTTCTACTTCGGTGTTTTCCTCAGCCGTTGTTTCGGGGCTTGTGACGATCTCGTCAAAATCATCGTCGTCGAAATCATCCAAAGAGGTGTCGGGTAGCGACACCGAGTTGTAATCAATGGGCTCGGATATTTGGCCTGTGATTTCGTTGATGGAATCTTCCATCTCCTGTTGGAGCTTGCGGATTTCTTCGGCTTGAGCCTGGGATTCTGGATCTTCGAGTGCCTCAGAATCTTCGGTTGTTTCCCAATTGAAGGCTTCCTCCATCATGTCTGTTAAATCCGAGTTTGATTCCTCGGATTTACCTTCTCCGAAGTCGGGATCGGAGTCGTTTTCTGGTGCCTTGTCTAAATGACTTTTTTCAGTTCCATTTTGGTTGATTTGGTTTTGAAGTGCATTGATAGATTCTTCCATCTCCGCTTGCAAATCAAGAATAGCCTGATCTTGTAAATCGTCGAGATCTCCCGAGTCGAGAGGAGGCTCTGCTTCGGATTGCTCGTTCTCTAATAAAGATTCGTCTAACAGAGCTTTGAGAACGGGGTCGAGTTCTTCTTCCTCTGTGGGAATTGGCTTCTCATCGTCTTCGGTTTCATTTGCCGAAGGTTCGGCCATTTCCATAATATGGCCCATTGCCGCTTCTGATTCCGATTCTGAGTTTTTGTGCGCATCGGACTCTTCTGATTCCATGCTGTCAACGATATCTTGAAGATCGTCCATAGCATTATCATCGTCATCGCTTTCCTCCAACTGCTGGAGAACTGATAAATCGGTGTCTTCGTCTTCAATCGGGGTGGTTGCCGATTCAGGGAAGAGAGGATGAGCGTCATCTTCATCATCAAATCCGCCTTCGCTTAATTCTTCTGAGGATTCGAGTGTGTCGTCATCGAAATCCATCTGGCCAATGCTTTTTTCGTGCAGTTCCTCTACTTCCTGATTGATTTTTCTGATTTTGTAGAGGTAGTAAGGGAGCCCGAACAGAAGGAGTGCTCCGCTGGCCATGAGCAAGGGGTTGTCTAATGCTTGATCGAGGTAGGGCTTGATAGCGGAGTAGGATTGGGCGTGGTCCAGACCAAGCCCATTGTTGAGGGTAAGCCAAAGTGTTTCGACCCCCTCCAATATGATTTCCTGGATTTCCTGAATGGATTGGTTTTTAAACATTTTTCAACTAAAATGCATTTATTGACCGACCCGCCCGGTGGAAAATTGAAAATGAGGTGAAGCTAAAGCTGGGCAACGATCTGGGTAAAATAATTGGATACGTTAATTTTGCCTGTTCTTTTTAAACTACATTCACTGGAATAATATTGTACCATAAAATAAAAGAAAATCAGTAAAATTAATCACTTATAGGTATTTTGACTTGGGTTTTGGGGATGAGGATATGCAGTTTTCCAGAATAAATATTGGGAGCGGTTTGTGGAAAAGTTAAGTGTTGTCATCATCACTTATAACGAAGAGGCAAATATTGAGCGTTGCCTGAAGAGTGTTTTGTGGGCGGATGAAATTGTAGTGGTGGATTCTTTTAGTTCGGACGCGACGGTGGATATTTGTCGCCGCTATACAGAAAAGGTTTTTCAAATGGAGTGGCAGGGGTATGGAGGACAAAAGAATCTTGCCGCTCAAAAGGCATCTCATTCCTGGATTCTGAATTTGGATGCCGATGAGGAGGTTTCTGTCGAGAGTGAGCGAGAAATCCGTGCGTTGTTGGAAGGGAAACCTGATTTCCCTGCATACGATTTTCCTCGAAAAAATTACTTTGGAGAACGTTGGGTTCGTTATTGCGGGTGGTATCCAGATCGAATCATTCGTTTGTATGATAAAATGCGTGCGCATTTCAGCGAAGGCAGAGTGCATGAAAAGGTTGAGGCTGTGGAGGGCGTGGGTTCATTGAAGGAACCGCTATTGCATCATTCTTTTCGGGATATGGCTGATTATATTGCTCGTCAGAATCGTTATTCTACTTTGAGTGCGCAGGACCGTTTTGAAAGAAAAGGAGCGGTCGGAATAGGGCGAATACTTTTGGGGCCGCCTTGGGTTTTTTTGAAGGTGTATTTTCTACGGCAAGGATTTCGTGAAGGACGACTTGGCTTTTTTCTCGCGGCTTCTATGGCGTTTTATTCTTTTCTGAAGTATATAAAAACTCATGAATGCAAGGCTTCTTGGGTTAAAAGGTAGGACTGGTGGGTTTGGGTTAGAAAAAAATACAGGTTTGCGTTAAGATGTGTCCGCAGGATTCAAGAGTTTTTTAATTTAAGATCACCCTTCTCTTTCAGAGCATTTTTTGAATAAAGCCCAAATACTGATTATAATGATTCCGGTCGTTTTGTTTTCTTTGACCGTTCATGAATACTCTCATGGTAAAGTGGCTTTTTTGCTAGGTGATGATACGGCCAAGCGACTGGGCCGCCTTTCGTTCAATCCCCTGAAACATCTGGATTTTTTTGGCACTATTTCTTTCTATTTTATTGGTTTTGGATGGGCCAGGCCGGTCCCTGTAGATCCCCGGAATTTTCGTGATTTGCGTCGGGATATGATGTACGTCGCTCTTGCGGGGCCATTGTCGAATGTGGCACTGGCGGTTATTTTTAGTTTTATCATTAGGGTGATGGAGCCTTATGATAGCCCCGCTATATTTACTTTGCTTGCCCTAGGTATTCTTATCAATACGTCTTTAGCTGTTTTTAATATGCTTCCAATTTTCCCCTTGGATGGCTCTAGTATTTTGAAAGGTTTGTTGCCTCCTCGTGTCGCTGAAAGTTTGGGAAATATGGATCGTTTTGGTGGTTTGTTGTTGCTTGGGGTGATTTTGATGGATCAGTTTGCGCATACGGGTATTCTTGGTTATGTTATGGGGCGGCCGCTTACCTACGTTCTTGAGTTTTTCACGCAGGAACAATTTCAGAATGTTATGCAGGTTATTAGTATTAGTTTTTCAGCACTTGGATGATTTTTGTTCGTTCTCTCACGGTTTATCGTGGAGTTTTTTTTAATTTTTTCTTTCAAGAATAAAAGCAATGGATTTTAAGGAAACGCTCAATTTACCAACAACGAATTTTCCCATGAAGGCGAACCTTCTCAAAAAGGAGCCGGAGCTGTTAGCGCGATGGGAAAAAGAAGGCTTGTACGAGAATATCAGAAAACATTCTTCCGGTAAGCCGCAGTATGTTTTTCACGATGGTCCTCCTTATGCGAATGGTCATATTCATATGGGCCACGCCTTGAATAAAATTCTCAAGGATTTCATCGTTAAGTTCAAAACAATGAGCGGCTTCGACGCAGGGTTCATTCCTGGCTGGGATTGTCATGGGCTTCCTATCGAGCATCAGGTGACGAAGGAGGAGCGGAAAAAGAAAAATAATCCGAGCAAGAGCGAGATCCGTAAGCTTTGCAGGGAATATGCTGGAAAGTTTGTAGGCATTCAGCGTGATGAATTCATGCGTCTTGGTGTTTTTGCGGACTGGGAAAATCCTTATTTAACGATGAATTTTTCCTATGAAGCGGCCATTGTTCGAGAATTGGGCAAGGTGGTTGAGAAGGGTTTGCTTTACAACGGCTTGAAACCAGTGCATTGGTGTACTTCCTGTAAAACCGCATTGGCAGAGGCGGAAGTGGAGTATGGCGACCGAACGTCTCCTTCTGTTTATGTCAAATTCCCGCTAGCGTCCGGGTTGGAAAAAGATTGGATGGCGGGGGAAACGGCTGCTGTTTCGGTGGTGATATGGACCACGACTCCTTGGACACTCCCCGCTAATCTTGCGGTGTGTCTGCATCCAGAGTTCCAATACGTTGCCGTAAAAATCAAGAACGAAATCTATATAGTGGCAGAAGATCTTTTGTCGGCTTTGATCCTGGAATGGGGTGTTGAGGAGCATGAGGTGCTTGGCTCTTTGCAGGGAAAAGAGCTAGAAGGCGCGACTTGCCGCCATCCTTTTGCAGAACGCGATTCTATGGTAATCCTTGGGGATCATGTGACCCTGGAACAGGGAACGGGGTGTGTGCATACCGCTCCTGGTCACGGTCAAGAGGATTATGTCATCGGTCAAAAATACGGATTGGATACTTACAATCCTGTAAATGATGCGGGCGTGTATGTGGATGACTTGCCGTTTTTTGGAGGCATGTTTGTTCTTAAGGCAAATGCTGAAATTGTTAAAAAGCTGGACGATGAAGGCTTCATGGTTTCGCATGGTGAAATATCTCATTCCTACCCTCATTGCTGGCGATGCCGACAGCCGATCATTTTTCGGGCGACACGACAGTGGTTCATTTCAATGGAACGCGATGACTTGCGCTCTAAAGCTTTGAAGGCGATTCGCAAGGTAGAATGGATTCCCCCTTGGGGAGAGGGCCGGATTTATGGGATGGTTGAAAACCGCCCCGACTGGTGTGTTTCCAGACAAAGGGCTTGGGGAGCACCGGTGGCTGTTGTCTCTTGTAAGGCCTGCGAAAAACCACTGTACTCAGCAAAAGTTTATGACCACATTGCTGATCTGATCGAGAAGCATGGTGCCGATTATTGGTTTGATACGGATATCTCCGAACTCATTCCCAAGGACAGTGCTTGCTCTTGCGGCGGAACAGAATTCAATAAGGAAGAGGATATTCTGGACGTGTGGTTCGATTCGGGGATCAGCCATGCCGCTGTTTTGGAAGCGAACCCTAAAGTGAATTGGCCCGCAGATTTATACCTCGAGGGAAGCGACCAGCATCGCGGCTGGTTTCATAGTTCTCTGCTGGAATCGATTGGCGTACGTGGTGAGGCGCCTTACAAGTCTGTCTTGACACACGGTTATGTGGTGGATGGCAAGGGCAAAAAGATGTCCAAATCGGCGGGTAATGTGATTGCGCCGGAAAAAATCATCGACCAATATGGTGCCGAAGTTCTCCGTTTGTGGGTGGCATCAGAAAACTATCGGGAAGACATTCGTATCTCTCAAGAGATATTAAAAAGACTTTCTGAAGCGTACCGTAAAATTCGAAATACTTTTCGCTTTATACTGGGAAATTTATACGATTTTGACCCCGCAAAAGATAAATTGGAAATTGATGATCTGCAGGAAATAGATCGTTATATCCTGTATCGTTTTTCGATTGTGAAGGATAAAGTTTTAAAAGCTTATTCAACATACGAGTTCCATACCGTTTACCATGCATTCTATAATTTTTGCATTGTTGACCTGAGTGCCTTCTATCTGGATATCGTTAAGGATCGGCTGTACACCTTCGCACCGGCTTCTCCCGGGCGTCGCTCCAGTCAAACGGTCTTGCATATTTTGTTATTGGACATGGCACGCCTGATGGCACCGATTTTAAGTTTTACGGCAGAAGAGGTGTGGTCGCATCTGCCCGCAGGAAGTGTTGATGAGAAAAGTGTGCATCTCAGCTCTTTTCCTGAGAGCAGGCAAATCCCTTTTGATGATGCATTGGCCAAAAAATGGGAGACTTTGATTGAGTTGAAGAGCGAGGTCAGCCAGGCTTTAGAAATTTGCAGGAGAGAAAAGGTCATTGGGCACTCCCTGGACGCACATGTTCGCATTGCTCTGCCTGCGGAAATTCGTTCCCTATTGCAGGATGACTTTGACGAACTGAAATTTATTTTTATTGTTTCACATGTGGATGTTGTGGATGACTTGGGTGCGGCCGAAAATGTATGGAACTGTGAATCCCTCAAAGGAGTTGCTATAGCCGTATCAGCAGTTGGTGGGGAGAAATGCGAACGTTGCTGGAATTATTTTGAACCGCAAGAAAAAGAAGATGAAAAACTCTCTCCTGCTCTCTGTGAGAAATGCGTTGAGAATCTGGAGTACCCAAAGGGGACGGGTAATTGAGAAATAAATACTTACTATTATTGTTATGTTCGAATGTTTTGATCGTTCTTGATCAATTTACTAAGTATTTCGTGGTTTCGCATGTTCCTCGACATCATTCGGTTTGGGTGGTTGATAATTTTTTCAGCATCACGCATATACGAAATCCAGGAGTGGCGTTTGGTCTATTTGCCAGTCAAGCCTCAGAGTATAAAGCCCTTATATTTGTTGCGATTTCAACGATCGCTATCGTAGCGATTTTGATTATATTTCATCAGACCAGAGAGCAACAACGTCTCGTACTGTATGGTTTGATTTTGATTTTCAGTGGTGCGATAGGAAATCTGATTGACAGAGTTCTTCATGGAGAGGTGATTGATTTTCTCTACTTTCACTTTTGGGACTTTCATTTTCCCGCGTTCAATGTAGCAGACTCTTGTATTTCTGTTGGTGTGGGTTTTATGGTTCTC
>JAJDBG010000070.1 GCA_029261475.1 Nitrospinaceae bacterium | reverse complement strand
TGTCGCGGCGTTCTTTTTCTAAATCTTCGACCTCTTCTTTTAATTCTGCGATTACTTCAGCCGGTAGCATCCCTTCTTCATCAGCATCAAGTCCACCGTAAAGCATTTTTTCATACTTGGCGATGATTTCGTCTTTCTCTTTTATTAGCTCTGGACTCATACCTATGCTGGAACCCGAGCTCAGAGCAGATTCTTTTGACTTTTTTAATTCGGTCTTTAAATTTTTTATGTTTTCTTTAAGATTGTCTATGCTATTGCTGTCTTCCCGCAATCGCTTGAGTTCTTTTAAAAGAACATCTTTTTCTTTTTGGGATTTGAGAATTCTACTTTCTCTTTCTTTGATGCGCTCCCTTAGTTTTTTGCTACGCTCGGTGAGATCTTCGATTTTCTTTTCCAGGATAGGATTGCTATCGAGAGGGACTTCCTCGTTTTTAGAATCTTCTGATTGTCCCGAATGTTTGGATAGTCTTGCCGCTAAAGCGATGTCTTTTTGTTCCTTTATCTCCTCATCCTTCTTCAGGAGGCTTTCTTTGAGTTTCTTGATCTCGCTATGATTAGAACCCATTATGTCTTTAATTTTTACAGCTATATTTGTTTTTTCTTCCTTAACTTTGCGCAACTCGGCTGACTGTATTTTGAGCTGCTCTTTGAACATTTGCACGGATTCGAATTTACGCATAAGTTAGCCTGTGTATTTTCTATCGGCAGTTGGAAAAAAAATAATTAATAAAAACAATAGCTTAATAAAGGAATTTGTTTGTAAAATCCGGTCGATTGATTGATAGAATCACCTCATAACTCGTCTAAATATGGGAAAATGCCCAAATATATAATAGCTTGGTATGCTGTGGGTACTATAGAATAGAGGGCTGGTTATTGGAATTATCAGGGAAATTGGTGATTCCCCCAAACAAAACCTCTAAATAAGTGGGTTTCTATAAATTTTAGGGGAGGTGTCCTATCCTTGTCAATGGGGCAAATGTTTTAAATTACAAAGATATGGAGTTATGATTTCATTTAGCAATTTTATTGCCACTTTAAAAGCTTTGGCAAACCGCAGGATCGGTGTTGTGATGGCCTTGGGCATTGCCTCGGGTTTGCCCTTAGCTTTAACTGGTGGGACATTGCAAGCATGGATGACGGTTGAGGGTGTTGATTTAACAACAATTGGGATATTCACTCTGGTAGGCCTTCCCTACACAGTCAAGTTCTTGTGGGCACCTTTTATGGATCGTTTTGTGCCTCCTTTTTTGGGAAGAAGAAGAGGCTGGATGCTTTTGTGCCAGTTGGCTTTGGCGATTTGTATTTTTACGTCAAGCCTGTTTTCTCCTAGTGAAACGCCTTGGCTCATTGCTGGCTTGGCTTTGATGATATCTTTCTTTTCTGCCTCACACGATATTGTGGTGGATGCTTATCGGGCAGATGTTCTTCCAGCCCATGAGCGTGGTATGGGAGCGGCTGTGTTTGTCTCGGGTTATCGCTTTGCCATGTTGATTTCTGGTGCCGTTGCGCTGATGCTTTCGGAGCACCTGGGCTGGCGTGTTACTTATATGTTGATTTCGCTTTTAATGTTGACCGGACTGCTTGCGGTTTTTTGGGGTCCTGAGCCATCTCGTGATTCGTCACCTCCTGCAACGCTTGGTGAGGCGGTTGTGGGGCCTTTGAAGGATTTTTTTACGCGCAAAGGGGCTTGGGCATTTTTGATTCTGATCATTCTTTATAAACTGGGCGATGCCTTTGCCGGTAGCTTGACGACAGCCTTTTTGATTCGTGGTCCGGGGTTTTCTCTTACTGAAGTAGGTGCTCTCAACAAAGGTCTTGGTTTAGCGGCTACTATATTAGGTGCCTTGTTTGGCGGCGTACTCATGGCCCGTTTGGGATTGTATGGTTCTTTGATGTTTTTTGGAATATTGCAGGCAGTCTCAAATCTGTCATTTATGATTTTGGCTGCTATTGGCAAGAGTTATTTCATGCTAATCACTGCGGTTGGATTTGAAAATCTTGCCGGAGGAATGGGCACCGCCGCTTTTGTGGCTTTGTTGATGGCACTTTGTAATGCGCGGTATTCGGCGGCTCAGTTTGCTCTTTTATCTGCCTTGTCTGCTTTGGGGCGAGTCTATGTGGGGCCAGCCTCTGGGTTTTTGGCAGAAGATTTAGGGTGGGTTGTGTTTTTCCTTTTTACATTTTTCATTGCTTTGCCGGGTCTATTTCTACTTTGGCGTATGAAAGACGATCTCAGTCGTATTGATGTGCCATGGAATGAAGCTGAGATCACGAAATGTAAATAATTTGTCAACTTTAGAACATCTGCTTTTAAAAGAGATATAAGTGAATGATTAAATTCCTCTATTTACACGGTTTTGCTTCCAGTCCAAGCTCTAATAAGGCCAGGGCTTTTAAGGAAAAATTCGATGCTTTGGGTATTCATCTGGAAATCCCGTCGCTGGATGGTGGTGATTTCAAAAACCTGACGCTCTCTAGCCAGATGAGTATTATTAATCAATATGTGGATAGATACCCTGATGAAAAATTTGCTGTGATTGGAAGCAGTATGGGGGGGTATTTGGCCGCTTTGGCGGCAAATTTGAGACCTGAGATTAAAACTGCTTATCTAATGGCTCCTGGATTTAATTTTTTGAATCGCTGGAAGAAAAAATGGGAGGAGGGGGATGAGAACAATCTTCCCTCTGCAAAAAATATTAAGGTGTTTCACTATGGTTTGAATGAGTGGTGCTATTTGGATTCTGGACTATTTGCTGATGCAATGAAATGGGATAGTGTTTCTTTAGATAAGGAACTTCCTACTCGTATCGTGCATGGTATTCACGATGACACTGTTCCAATTCAAGAATCAAGACACTATGCCAGCGTTTTGAAGTCCTGTGATCTGGTCGAATTGGATAGCGACCACGGTCTTTTATCTCATATTGATTGGATTGTTGAGGATTGTGCCGATTTTTTTTCGATAAATGGCATTGGTTTACAGCCAAATATCAGCTAGAATGGGCATTTTTAAAGTGCAGTGTTTAAATTACAGGTCTATTGAGAGGGTATCGGTTCTTTGAAGTTCTACTTTTGAAGACTCATAATTCGGATAAGTTGACGATGAAAGAAAATATCTTATTGGTTGACGATGACTCCGAGCTTCTTTCATTACTTGATAGAAAGTTGTCGGAAGAGGGCTTTCGTGTTTTAACGGAAGCGGATGGGACTCTAGCTTTAGATAGGATAAAGCGAAAAATGCCCGACTTGGTGATTCTCGATGTGAATATGCCAGAAATTAGCGGGATGGAAATTTGCAAAACCTTAAGATCAGACACCGCCACTCAGAACCTGCCTGTGATTATGTTAACGGCTTGCGATGACCAGATTGATCGAGTATTGGGTCTCGAGTTTGGAGCAGATGATTATATAACCAAGCCTTTCAATGCGCGTGAACTTGTTCTACGAATAAAAAATGTTCTTAAAAGGGCACCTGAGACTGTTTCTGAAAAAGAAACGTACAAACTGGGAAATTTGCTGGTAAATTTTGATACCCACGAAGTAACTTTAAAAAAGGAAAAGATTCAACTCACCTTGACTGAGTTCAAATTGTTGGAGAAGCTTATTGAAACCCCCGGTAAAGTTCAGTCCCGCTCTATCCTGCTAGATGAAATCTGGGAGTATGGAGACGATGTTTTATCCCGGACTGTTGATACTCATGTTCAGAGATTGCGTTCCAAGTTAAAAGGCGCGGGCAAGCACATTCAGACAGTTCGCGGTGTCGGATATCATTTTGTAGAAAAGTAATGACTTGTTTGAATTGTGAAAATTTCTCTAAGTTCCTTTAGAATCTTCATCCCTTGAAGGTTGCAAAAGCCCTCCCTTTCATTCTTTAATTATCCCCGAAAAAATAGCTGTTCCCGATACGAGATATCTTAGGTTTGCTTAAGGTTAATGGCGACTTCGTTGCCGTTCAATTGTATGGATAACTCAAGATTCGCGCAGAGGAATGATGAGGGAAGACTCGTCTAGAATAGTGCGAACTGTTGAATTCTTCAGTGTATCTTCCATTAGCTTCATGGACTGATTGATTTTTTTATGCAGTGCGCAAAGGTTGGTTTTATGTGCGCCAAGTTTCAGAGGACAGCTCTCTATTCGTTTGAGGGGGTCTACGGCATTGATGATGGTCCATAAAGACAATTGGTCTATGGCATGGATCAATAAATAGCCTCCATGGAGACCTCTTTGGGATTTTATAATCGCGCCTTTGACCAATGCATGCAAGACTTTTGAAAGGTAATGCTCCGGTACTTTTGTGACGTTGGCTATTTGTACGGTGGTGAGCGGTTTTTCAAAGTTTTGGGCCAAGCATACGACGGCTCGCAAGGCATACTCTGCAGTTTGAGAAATCATATTTTTCCATTAACTCGATAAAAAGATATTGACATCTATAATAGCAGGCTGTATTTTAAAATCAATTAAAAGATAAAAATATCTTTTTATCTTTATTTATGTGAATGCAGTTTGTTTCGAGGGAAATTATGAGTCATTCAAGTACAGTTTGCGATAATCGACGAGGGGATATCCAATCGGAGGAAAGCATTCGTTTGATGGTCGATTCTTTTTATAAAAACGTGCGGAACGATGAGCTGATTGGTCCCATTTTTGAGGATAGAATTGAGGATTGGGAAGCACACTTGCCAACCATGTATCAATTTTGGGAAAGGCTCTTATTTGGGACCGGGGAATACAACGGAAATCCTTTCCAAAAGCATTTGAATCTGCCCGTTAATAAAGAACATTTTACTAGGTGGGTTGAATTGTTCGTTATGACCATTGATGAAAACTTTTTGGGTCCCAAGGCTGAAGAGGCAAAGAGCTTGGCAAATAATATAGCGGGAAGTTTCCAATTGCGGATGGGTATAAGTCCCGAGCATGGAGAGTGGGAAGGGGTTCAGTACTCGCGCAGTTGATCGAGTCCATTTTGAGGTTTCCTGTATATGCCGCCACCATGTGGACCAAAAGGGCACTACTCACTTATAGATTACTTTCATAACGAATCAAATATCAGGGGAATAAAGATGAACAGCGAAAAATTTACGAGTGCTAGCAAAGTGTGCGAATTTGTAAATAACAATCCAGATCATGCGATAGAGATTCTTAATAATTTTGATATCGATTTTTGTTGCGGGGGATTCAAAACTCTAGAGCAGGCATGTGGGGAGAAGGGACTAGATCACGAACAAATATTAAGTCAGCTCGTAGATGATTCGAAAAAATCAGCAGACGTTGTGGATTGGGCTTTGTTGGATACGACTGATCTCGTAGATCATATCGTAGGGGTTCATCATATGTATTTGAAAGAGACTTTCCCTAAATTAGATGGGTTGATGGAGAAAGTCATCAACGCGCATGGAGAAAATCATCCAGAGCTCTTTGATTTGCAAAAGGTAGTTCGATCCTTGAGGGCAGATTTAGAACCTCATATGATGAAGGAGGAAAATATTTTATTTCCTATGATTAAAAGTTTGGATGGCAGTCTGGAGTCCGCACCGGCTCATTGTGGATCGGTGGCAAACCCGATACGAGTCATGATGGCGGACCATGAGCATGCCGGTATGATTCTTGAAAAAATTAAAACCATGACAAACAATTATTCTCCTCCCGAGGATGCTTGTGAAACATACAGGCTCTTATTCAAAACTTTGAAGCAAATTGAGGCCGACCTCCTTCTACACGTTCATAAAGAAAATAATCTTTTATTTCCTCAAGCATTGAGTCAGGTTGCATAAAGTTTTGAAATATAAACTTGTCTTGCCATGACAGTGTTGAAGGGGCTTTGTAAAACTTGTCGAGCGGATGATTTAAAATGTTGGATTGCTTGTCATCGAAAATACCTTGTCAGAAAGAGAGCGATAATGTCGAAAATTCATAAGTATCGGGTATGTCCATAATTCTTCAGCAATGATCAGTAACATACCCTTGGATTTGTAAAATCTATTGGATTTTAAACGCTCTATGAGCTATTTTTACAAAATAAAAGGCTACTAGGTGTTGCACTTGCAAGTTGGATTTGTCATGGTGGTTCATATAATTATGGAAGGTTGAAAAAGCGTATCGGCAGTTATTAGATTTTATATAACAAAATTAGTAGAGGGTCCTGACTTTATGGGATCATGACCGTAAGTTTAGATAATATGAATTTGTCTTTGCACTTATATAAAGGAGTTTCGCAATGAATAAAGTTGGGGAGCATATGAGTACTCAAATTTTTTCAATAGATCAGGACGGGTATGCTCATGAGGCGGTTGATGAAATGTACAAGAATAAGGTAAGTGCTCTATTAGTGACAGACTCGGGAGAGTACATTGGAATCATCACCAAGACGGACTGGATGCACCTCAATTTAAAAGGGGAGTGCGATCCTAAAGAAGTAACAATAACTTCTTTGATGACAAAAATTTCGAACACTATTGACGAAAATCAATCGGTTGCAGAGGCGGGTGCTATTGTTGAGCAAAAGGGGGTTCGTCATATACCTGTCACAAGAGATGGAAAAATTGTAGGTATGTTTTCCGTGAAAGATTTAGAAAACTATTATTTACAATTACACAATAAAACAAATTTCTAAAAGCAGTACATCCTTAAAAAAAAGGCACGATCGTTACTATGGACTTAATTGTAGAAAATGATTATTCGATCTTGAAATCTCATTATCAATTCACTCAAGATGATGAAGAACGCTTGCTCGAAATGAAACCTTTTTTGGAGTCTTCTGTCGAAGATTTTTTGACGGGATTTTATGAGTTTATCTGGGGATTCGGCAAGACCGCGGAATTTCTTAAAAATGAAGAGATATTGAGTCGGCACCGTGGCAAGATCCGTGAGTGGTATTTGGATTTATTCAATGGCACGTATAAACTTTCTTATTTTCAGAAGCTTTATAAAATAGGTGAAATCCATGTTCGCTTGGGGCTTCCTACGCATTATGTGAATGCCGCATTCAACTATGTTCGTGTCTTTACTTTGGGGCGAATTCATAAAAGCTACAATGAAATAGAGGGGCTGACAGACAAACTCAAATCTGTTGAAAAAATTCTTGATATCAATCTGGATGTTCTGACCAGTTCTTATCGTCAGGAAGAAGTAGGGCGATTCCTTTCCCTTTCTAACGTTGAAAAGACATTGTTGAGTACGTTGAAAAAGACGAGTTCTTATTTTAACTATTTATTGGCCGGTGCCCTGGTCATGGTAGCTTTTTTTGCTGTGGGTTTGTTTGGTTATGATGTTTATTTATTAGCTTCTGGAAAAAATTCTGTGGAAGAGGGGATCCTGACTATTTTAGGAAGTTTGTTGATCCTGTGGGCCGCGATTGAGTTGATCCATCAAGAGATCAGTCATCTACGCGGAGGCGGTTTTGCTCTGGAAGTTTTTATAACGCTAGCGATTGCGGCACTCATAAGAAAAATACTTATATTCTCTCTTTCTCCTGCAAAGTCGGTTGACGTTCTTATGTATGGAGTACTGGTGCTTTGTTTGAGCGTTTCTTACTGGTTGATCACTCAGAAATTGAATAAAAAAATTCGTGGCTGATGTCTGTTTTAGCTTTAGGGTGGACTTTTCAAAGGTCCTCGTTTTTTAGCAACAAGTTTTCGACAAAAGTTATTTTTTTAAACCAGAAAAAGCCAGGTAGTTCATTATCGTTTGCAAATGGAGTGGTGTGTTATCAGGGGTAGTTTCAAAATCCTCTGCACTCAATGCGACTTGGTTTCCCTCCTTGATCAATGCATAAACCAACGAAGCGACAGTGGACACCTCTTCCTCCAAGGCGGACCCAGTTAAAGGCTGACCAGTCAGAGAATCCTTTAAGTTCAATGTTATTTTAAAGGAGCGTGTTTTTTCTTGAGAAAAAACCTTGACCCTCAAATCTCCTGTTTTCGCAGATGATTTCCAATGAACCTGTGCCGATGAGTCTCCCTCCCTAAACTCGCGCAAGGTAAGTAATTCTCCTTCAGTCGAAAGCGTATTTCCTTCGCTCTCCTCCCATTCTCCAAGCCGAGGCAAAGGAACTTTTTTAATTTCCGGGTAAACGGTTGCGGAAAGGTGAAGCGGAATCTCATGAGATTTAATGAAAAAACCGAAAGGAAAGCTTGTCGATATTCTACAATGATCGATTTTCAGATTTCCCCTCTGCGGGACTTTAATGAATACGGTTTTTTTGTATGTGGACTGCGGTGCAAGATAGAAAAGGCTGAGGTCTTGTTCCAGCTTGATAGCAGCTTCAGTGAAAAAAAAGCGTAGAGCATAGGAGCCCATTTTATTTTTTTTATTAGAAACCGTAAAGTTCAAAGCGATGGAATCGTTGGCATAAAAGGCGTGGGGTAGTTGACCTTCAATTTCAATTTTTTTTAGAGTCCATTCCGACAGGATTCCTGATACAGCGATAAAACTGCAACACATAGCAAGGATCAGGTATAGCAAATTATTCCCTGTGTTGATGGCACCAAGGCCCACACCAAATATAAGCAGAACGAAGCCACCCCCTTCACGGGTGTGTTGCAAGGTCTTGCCAAACAGGCTGATTGTGAAGATAGTTTTATAGGGGTCGTTGGGGCGATTGTTCATGGAGAAGCCGATCTATATGTAATCCTGCTTCCGGTACTCGGTAAGATCAATGGACCCTGCCGAGTACCTTGAAAAATAGCAAATGCAGTCAAAAATATTTGAATGGGTGCAAGGAGCACCCTTTGGCTGGATTGTTAAAACAGCTGTGACTTGCTAAACGATGGACATCAATTTGAAATTTCTTTTACCTTGACGTCAACCTTGAGTTTTTCTCCACCACCGCCATTGAAAATCGTCCCACTCACAGGAGTTGCATCCCTGTAGTTTCTTCCACAGGCAGTGCGAATATGATCTTGCGCTATCATGGAACCGTTAGTGGGATCGAAGCCGCGCCAACCTAAATAGGGTAGGTATACTTCGGCCCAAGCATGAGATGCATCCGACTGAATTTTGTTTTCATAATTGCCACCAGTATAAATGTATCCGACTCGGTATCTTGCTGGGATGTTTAACAAGCGACACAGGCAAATGAATAAATTGGCAAAATCCTGACAGACACCTTTTCGAATCGAGAAAACATCGAATGCTGTTGTTTCCAGAAAAGTAATGCCGGGAACATAAGCAAAGTCTTCGTAGATTTTTTTGTTGATGTCGATCAAAGTGTCGATGAGATGATCATCATTTCGTTTTACAAAACTCATAGCATAATCGGTCATTTGCCGGAGTTGAGTTTCGGGAAGCTCTGGCGGTAACAAATAGGGAAGCATCATCTGTCGTTGCCAAGGCATCCATACAAGTGGGATTTGAGAGCGGCGCATTACAGGATTATGGTTGTCTGGAGGGCAGGCGTACACTTTAACCTGACTCGTCATTTTGATCATCATTTGAGAATAGGTTTTGGTGATATCGTAATAGATCGCATGATTTCCAAACACATCTTCAAAGGACAACATTTCACCATCTACAGAAAGCTCCAGAGTGGCTTGCACCACTTCCTGAATGGCATCTTCTACCGGTTGCAGGCGAAAAGCATGGGAGCTGTGCTCGACCGGGGTTGAGTAGTTATATTCCGTAACATGAGTGATATCGTAGTATCTGTAGCTTAGTGGTGCACCTTCCAAGTCATGGGTGAGGGACTTGATATTGATGGTATTTGAAAAATTTTCAGAACTATCAGCTTCTTCCCTTTCACTTTCCTCTTTCTCTTCCTCAGTTGTTTGAGTTATGGTCTGTGACTGTTGTTGTTGGGAAAGGGATAGCTCCTCTTCATTGATAAGCTCTTCCTCAGTATCAACAGTTGCTTCGTTGGCTTCTTCAGACGATGACTCAGTTGAATCCTCTTCAACTGAAGCAGGTGGCGTTTCTTCTTCTGAGATCGTTGGCTCTTGGTCTTGTTCTACTTCCTTCTCCTTCTCAGGAAAATTATCCCAGTAAATGGCACCTCTACGAATGATGGCAAGCCCTCCAGGTACCATAGCGTCGAAGGGGGAATCATTGAACTCAAAAGATGTGACCATGAAAACAGTACGTAGGGAATCGCGAGGGGTTTCCAAATCTAGTGAAACAATGTCAGATTCAAAAGCCGGAGGCTTTTCAGAAGGCAATACTCTATGCGTATAGAGATTGGCTTTCGAGTTTTTCCCATGATAAACGAGCATGCTTCTACCATCGCTAATTACAAAGTCTGCGCTTCCCACTGCATCCAGTTGCTCAAGCCAGGATTGCAGTACATCCCCTTCGACATCTGTCATAGCTTTTGCAGATGCTTCCAGAAATTTTCCAAGTAAAAAGCAAAAAGCCATTTCAGAATCGGTTTTTCCTATGGGCTGGAAAAGGCCAGATGGATCTGAATGGGAATAAAGTTCTTCGAGGGCATCTGAGTCCAGTTGACCGTTGTGGAGAAAGAGCCAATCGTATCCACCATAACTGCGTCTAAATGGTTGACTGTCGTGTTGAGTATATTGTCTCCCAATGCCCTTGACCTTGCAGGCAAACATTGTGGAACGAAAGCTGGTTCCATCTTTCAATGTGTCTAGCAAGGTTTGCGAATCCTTGGCCATTCCATCTTTAACAATGGAAGCACCATAGTCATCATTGGGGTACCAGCCAAAGCCCCAACCCGTAGTTTTTACGGTTTTGGAACTTTCGTCGGCAGGGAAGGAAATTGATGGGGAACCCATACAATCAAAATTAAGAGCTAGAATTTGACCAAACATTTTGTCACATTTTTTAATGTTAATATTTATGCATTTCTACCGCTTTTACTATAGAATAGCTAGATTAAATTTTTAATTATCTACTAATAGTTTTACTTTCAAGGTATTAGTTTGTGTCTATAAAAGTTGCTTTGCACCATTCGACGCAGTATTCCTATGATAAGCCGATTCGATTGGGACCGCAAGTTGTCCGGTTGCGTCCTGCCCCTCATGCTCGAGCTATAATTTCATCTTATTCTCTTAAAGTTTTTCCTGAGGAATACTATATCAACTGGCAACAAGATCCGTTTGGGAACCATCTGGCGCGCTTGGTTTTTCCTGAAAAAACCAAGATGTTTCGGGTTGATGTTGATTTGATCAGTGAAATCCGTGTGCTAAATCCTTTTGATTTTTTCCTGGAAGAAAGTGCCGAGGAGTTTCCTTTCAAGTATGAACCCTGGCTTGCGGAAGAGTTGACCCCGTATCTTGAAATAAAAGAAAAAGGCCCTTTGCTTCGGGAGTACATGAAGGGGATATCAAGAAAACGACAAAGCACAAACGATTTTTTGGTAGAAATCAACCAATACCTGAACCATTCACTGGCATACGTAATCCGAATGGAACCAGGTGTTCAGACTTGTGAAGAGACCGTGGGCTTAAAGAGCGGCTCTTGTCGTGACATGGCCTGGTTGTTATGCCAAATACTACGACATCGCGGGTTGGCTTCGCGATTCGCTTCTGGGTACCTCATTCAATTAAAGGCAGACCAAAAGTCACTCGATGGCCCTTCTGGAACTACAGTAGATTTTACAGACTTGCATGCCTGGGCGGAAGTTTATTTACCCGGTGCCGGCTGGATTGGTCTTGACCCAACTTCTGGGTTGCTTACAGGTGAAGGTCATATCCCACTTTGTTGTACTCCAAATCCTTCTAGTGCGGCACCCATTTCAGGTGCTTTGCTAGACCCTTGTGAATCGGTTTTGCATCACGAGATGAAGGTTGAACGGATTCATGAAGATCGTAGGGTTTCTAAACCTTATAGCGAAAGCGAATGGACTGATATCAATCTCCTCGGCGATAAAGTTGATTCCGACCTTAAGGACATGGGACTCAAGCTGACTATGGGAGGAGAACCCACCTTTATTTCCGTCGATGACAGGGAAAGTGAAGAGTGGAAAACAGCAGCTTTTGGCCCCAATAAAAAGCGTTTGGGAAATGATTTATTACAACGTTTGAAAAATAGATTTTCTAATGGTGCCTTGCTTCACCATGGTCAGGGCAAGTGGTATCCGGGCGAACCGATACCGCGTTGGGCACTTGGTTGTCATTGGAGAAAAGATGGCGAACCTATTTGGAAAGATGAAAAATTACTGGCTGATGTTGAGAAAAATCACGAGCATACCTTTGAAACAGCAGAACAGTTCATGCAGGAATTTTCCAAAGCACTAGGCATCTCCGACCGGTTTGTTATGTCGGCATATGAAGACGCCCCTTATTATCTTTGGCAGGAGCAAAAACTTCCAGAAGAGGGGGATGTTCTCAAAGCAGACCTCTTTGAAAAAACAGAGCGTTTGCGACTCCAAAGGTTATTGGAAAAAAACCTGAATGATCCTGTGGGGCTGGTGTTGCCCCTACATTTTTTTGCGGCTGAAAATAGCTGGATCAGCAATGAATGGCATTTCCGTACAGAACATTTGATTCTAACTCCAGGAGACTCTCCCGTTGGCTTGCGTCTTCCACTCAACAGCCTGCCCGATGTTCAAGATCAGGGGCGTGAGTTGCACAGTGAACCGAGCCATTTTCAGGATCATGAAAGATTGCCTAATTGGAGTACTTTGCATCAATGTGTTCAGCAGAGATTGAAGATTACTCCAGACCATCCTGGTTACCCGACTGCTGGCGTGATTCGAACGGCTATTTGTATTGAAATTCGCAATGGCACGATACATATTTTTCTACCACCAGTTTCATATTTGGAGACCTTTCTTGATTTGATTTCGACTATCGAAACTGTGGCGAGTCGGCTGGGAACACCAGTGGTATTAGAAGGCTACGATCCCCCTCGTGATATGCGTGTGCAACATTTCAAGGTGACACCCGATCCGGGTGTGATTGAGGTCAATGTACAACCCGCCGAGAGTTGGCGCGAATTAGTCAAAATTAACGAGACGGTTTTTGAGGAAGCTCGACTTTCTCGACTGACATCAGAAAATTTTATGGCAGACGGTCGCCGTGTTGGCACGGGGGGCGGCAATCACATCGTTATGGGCGGTCTAACACCCGCTGAAAGCCCTTTTCTACTGAGACCCGATCTTTTGCGTAGTTTGTTGTCTTTCTGGCAAAATCATCCTTCATTGTCTTATCTATTTTCTTCCGTCTTCATCGGCCCGACCAGTCAGTCGCCTCGTATTGATGAGGCTCGTTTCGAATCTCTGTATGCACTAGAAATCGCTTTCCAGAAAATTCCTCAAAATGGTCCCGTACCCCATTGGCTTGTGGATCGTTTGTTCCGCAGTATTCTGGCAGATATGACGGGTAACACACATCGTACCGAAATCTGTATCGATAAGTTGTATAGCCCACAGGGAGAAACTGGAAGACTGGGACTGGTGGAGCTGAGAGGCTTTGAAATGACTCCGCATTCTCAAATGAATTTAGTGCAGGCACTCTTAATACGTACCTGTGTTTCACATTTCAGTCGGAATCCTTATTGGAAAAGTCTGGTTCGTTGGGGAACGCAATTACACGATCGCTTCATGTTGCCTCATTTTATCTGGGAAGATTTTAAAGGTGTTATCAACGAACTGCAAATGGGTGGGTACCCTATACAATTGGATTGGTTTCGCCCTTCTTTGGAATTTAGATTTCCAGAATATGGATCCGTTCAGGTTGGACAAATCAAAATGGAATTGCGCTTGGGATTAGAACCTTGGAACGTATTGGGAGAAGAAATATATCAAGGCTCGGTGAGCCGTTCGGTTGACTCTTCAATCGAACGTGTGCAAGTCAAAGTAGATGGGCTTAAAGAATCCCATCATGTCGTGACCTGTAACGGAAGGCGAGTTCCTATGAAGTCGACGGATGAAAGTGGTGTTTATGTCGGTGGCGTGCGTTTTAAAGCTTGGGGACCTCCCTCAAGTCAATACCCAACGGTTCCAGTGCATGCGCCTCTAGTGTTCGATATATTGGACACTCGTTACGAACGTTCTATTGGGGGTTGTACCTACCATGTGAGTCATCCGGGAGGAAGGAATCCTGAAACGATTCCTGTCAATGAGAATGCGGCTGAAAGCCGACGCTTCGCACGTTTTCAACCCATGGGGCATTACAAAGGGACGATGCGGGTTCCTCCACTTGAAGAGAATCCTGAATTTCCCGTCACGTTGGATCTTTGCAGGGATTATTTTTGGTAAAGGGAGACTACCTATACTCGTGGGGCTGGCCTAACTTTCAGGCTGTTGCAGTAGGCAGATAGTAATTACAAGCCATGGAGACAGGAAGTTATAATTGCCTTTGATTTTGCATCATGTATTGGTATTGGTGTTGATGGTTGTCTGTCATCTGCTTGATTGCAAAAAAGTTTTCATGAATCGCTTCGCCCAAACTGTTTAAATCGGATTGGATGCCATCCAGATATTCGTGCAACCCAAGAGACATGACTTCCTTGACATTGGCGTAATTGAGTTTTCCCGATAGCTTCCCGAACTGTCTTTCCAATTCATTGTTGAAAGTACCCATTGGAGTCCCCATAATTCGAGACAAGGCTTGTTCTGCGTGATTGACACAGTACAAAATTGATCTTGGAAATTCCCGGTCAAATACCAGGAAATTAACGATGTTTTCCGGGTTTATCAGGTTGAATTTTTTTCTGTACATCTCAAAAGAGCTTGTGGATTTTAAAAGTGCTGACCACTGGACGCTATCCATAGAAGAGCCGACATAATCCAGCCTAGGCAGAATGATGAAGTATTTAACATCTAGAATACGAGATGTTCTGTCGGCCCTTTCAAGGAATCTCCCTAGCTGTGCAAAGTGCCAGCCCTCACCACGAGACATAGTCGTGTAAGCAATCCCTATCAGCAAATGGCAGGCCATTTTAATGTCGGAGTAAAATTTATGATGGTTTTTGAAGGCCCGGTCTTTTATGTTTAGGCTTGCGACATCGAGATAAAGTTTATTTATTTTTTCCCAGATCTCAGAAGGGATGACCTCTCTTACAGATCGCGCGTTTTCTCGAGCGGCAGTCAGACAAGATTTAATGGAGTGGGGGTACTCATCGTCAAAAGTATGAAAATACATAACACTTTCTCGCGTTGGGGCACCCATTTTTTCAGAAAAATATTCACCATCCCCCGTAATATCCACCAGCGGTTTCCATGCCTTAGGGTCTTCTCGTAAAGAAGGAAGATCCAGAACCATATGTAGCTGGGTCTCAATCATCCTGGCGGCATTTTCGGCCCGTTCCAGATAACGGTTCATCCAGTAAATTGAATTTGCAACTCGACTTAACATTTTTTTCTTCCTAGAAAGTTTTAATTCTGTTCTTCTTCAAGAACCCAAGTGTCTTTACTGCCACCACCCTGAGAAGAGTTCACCACAAGAGAATTCTTTTCCAGAGCAACCCGTGTCAAACCGCCGGGAAGTACATAGATATCTTCCCCGTAGAGAACATAAGGGCGTAGGTCTACGTGGCGGCCTTCAAAATGATCTTTTACAACTACGGGTACACGTGACAGTTGAATAACAGGTTGACCGATATAATTGCGTGGCTCTTTTTTGATATTTTCCACCATCTGTTGCTGTTCTTCCTTAGTAGAAAAGGGGCCGATCAACATTCCATAGCCCCCTGAACCGTGAGTGGTCTTGACCACAAAATTTGCGATATTTTCGATGACATGCTGACGGTCCTTCTCGTTTTCACATACGAAAGTTGGAACGTTAGGAAGGATTGCATCTTCGCCAGTGTAATATTTGATGATTTCTGGGACAAAGGCATAAATGGCCTTATCATCAGCAATACCAGCACCTGGAGCATTGGCCAGCGCAACTTTTCCTGCTCGATAGGAGTTCATGAGGCCCGGTACTCCGAGTAAGGAATCGGGATTGAATACGGTTGGGTCCAGATACTCATCATCAATTCTTCTATAGATTGCATCCACCTTCTCAAACCCCTTTGTCGTTCTCATGTAGACAAAATCATCCATCACCACGAGGTCTTGACCTTCAACCAGTTCTTCGCCCATTTGCTGAGCCAGGAATGAATGCTCAAAATAAGCAGAATTATAAATTCCAGGGGTGAGGATGACGATATTAGGGTTCATCACCGAGTCGGGAATGAGATTTCGTAGAGTATCGGCAAGGCGACTGGCATAGTCATCAATCGGTCGGATTGGAAGAGATTCAAAGACAAGAGGGAGTGTTTGTTTCATGACCCTGCGGTTGCCTAAAACATAGGAAACTCCAGAAGGACAGCGCAAATTGTCTTCCAGAACGAAAAAATCCCCATTATCACCTCTGACAAGGTCAATTCCGCTGACGTGGCACCAGATCCCCTTTGGAGGCTTCAATCCTTCGCATTCTTTGCGGTAAGCTACCGAAGACAGGATCATCTCTTTTGGTATAATGCCGTCTTTAATTATTTTTTGGTCGTTGTAAATATCATCAATGAATTTATTGAGTGCGAAAACCCTTTGTTTGACCCCTCGATCAATAAGGTCCCAGTCTTTAGCAGTGATGATGCGGGGTATAACGTCGAACGGAAAAACTTTTTCTAACCCTTTTTGATCACCATAGACCCCGAATGTAATTCCCATCTGCATGAATGCAGATTCAGCCGCTTTTTGCCGATTGATCAACTCCATTTTGGAAAAGGAATTGACTCTATCAATCAATCGTTTGACCTCTGTCCTTGGTTGACCGGATGCATCAAAAAATTCATCGTAGAAATGTTCTGGATTGTAGGAGTCGAAATTCATGAGCGTGTATGATCGAAAATTAAGTAAATCGTATCCTTGGAAATTCAAGAATACGATAGAAAGTCATAGATTTATACAGATTGAGGTCCATATATATCCACAGTGACTTCCATATTTTGATTTTAACAACAAACAAAACGTTTAAAGCAAAGCTATAATAATTGCTTAAGTAGTTAAAATTTAAACCCGTTTATTATAGCTCAAATGCAGACCAGATGCTGTATAAAATTCATTAAAACAATTATTTGTAAGCAACTATCAGTTTTTTTTTGATTGATAGCAAGTGCCATTACCGTAGAATTCGACGTTGTAGATAAATTTCTATGGTGTTTTTTAAGTTGCTTGCAACCGCAATATCGCTTAGCCCATCTTCATTGAAATCGGCACTGGTAATTGCCAGTACCGTTCCTCCATCAACCACATAGTCTCGAGTGGGATAAATAAAACCGCCATTGGGACGCCGTATTACCATTGAAAAGCTACTGGCGCGCGAGTTTGCGACAGCAACGTCGGAGAGCTCATCGTCATTGAAATCTCCTATTGTTAATCCTAAAGGACCTCCGCCGCCCGAGAAGGAGAATTCTTTTTCAAATGAACCGTTTCCTTTGGAATAGATCATATACATATTGTCCCCTTTGGCAGAGGAAAATACGATATCCTGGAGGCCATCAGAATTCATATCGTGGAGGGCGATTGCAAGCGGAGCCGTTCCCTTTGCAAGGGATTCAGGCTTGGAAAATGTTCCATCGCCATTTCCCCAAAATACTTTGATGCTACTAGCGGCAGAACTACTAGCGGCCAAAATAATATCTTTATTCCCATCAGCGTTGATATCGCCGGATACACCAGAGAAGGCGCGCGACCCAGTGATATAGCGTTCCCCTTGTTTGAAATTGCCATTCCCGGTGCCAAGGAAAATTTCCATTTTGTCGAAAGTGAGGGTGATCGCCACGTCCTCAAATCCATCCTTATTAAAATCTTCGACAATGATCCCTAAAGGAACCTTTCCTGTTTTGGTGTGGCTTCTTTTTATCCTCAGTCCCCTTGGGGTTCCAAATAAGACAGTGAAAGAATTTTCGCCACGCGAATTCACAGCAAGATCAGGATAGATATCTCCATTAAAATTTCCTATAGCCAAAGTCGTTGGCTCTGCTGGCATGGCAATGTGAATTGCAGGATCAAAGGTTCCGTCGCCTTTTCCTTTAAGAAGAGTGATCGTCGAGTTTTTGGCATTGGCTGAAACAATGTCTTGAAATCCGTCTTGATTGAAATCTTCTGCAATCAAAAAAGCAGGCCCCATGCCAACGGGAATGACATTGTATTTATGCAGAGTCGCGGGAGGAGGGGAAGGAAGTTCAAAGTCGCAACCAATGAGGAATGTTGTGAGGACGACTGAGTAAAATAAATTCCAAATAAACTCTGATGCATTGAAATTTATAATGGAGAAAATTTTCACAAACAACCTTCCGCTGGTCTGTTCTGAAATGCTTGTCAAACGATATATCCCAAAGCTGTCTCATACCTTGGAAAGATCGGAAAGGACTTGTTGCATTCTATGGTTTTTCGGTAAAGCATTGGGCGTGTATTAGAGCTGGCAATACAATCGAAAAAACCTTTGTGGCGGTTAGAAAAAATCAGTCGTCCTGGATGTAAGATGCCAAGATACTACTGGGGTGCTTGAAAATAAGAAGTTATTACGATGAATAGTGGAACATTGCAAAATATTTAGGATCTGTTTCAGAATACTCGTTAATACAGAGCATCTTGTTGCGTGCCACCAGAAACCATATCCCTCATAGTCAAAATACCGGAAACCTTCCCATGTTTGGTCACCACGAGATGTTTGATTTTATTTTTTAGCATGAATTCATTGGCTTCACTTCTAGATATGTAATGATCCAGGGTCAAAAGAGGTTTGGACATGATAGAAAGAACTTTCGTGCTTTTAGGGTCCAAGCCTTTGGCAACTAGTTTCGTGACCATGTCTGATGTTGTTAGAATGCCTACATAGTCATCATTTTCTTTTACAAGAAGGGAGTCTACATTTTTTTCACCCATGTATTTTGCTCCTTGCTCAACAGTTGATTGTGCATCAATGCTTAAAACGGGTGAACTCATAAAATCGAAAATTTTATCCACATTCAATCTCCTTCATGCAAGTTTTTTATTAAAAGTCCGAATGGCTTCTATTTTAACTGATGTGAAACTATGTAACCATCTTTTCTTTAAGTTTATTCGGTATATGTGAAATAAGTAAATCTATGTTCTATTTTTCAATAGCCGTAGGACTTCAACTATCCTTGGTTGGAATGACAATGTTTTGGGTTGTAATAATCCTGCCGTATTCGATTGCCTGGATCAATAGTACTTGATAAATAAAATTATAAATATTCGATTATTTATGCGTGCTGGTTTTATTTTCTAAAGCATTTAAACTATCACAGCTAGTTGCCTTGAATGAAAGATTTAAATAGGATATTTAAGCTGTAATTTCTTTTTGTCAAAGTTTAGGGATTTGCATGGAAACAAATGAGTTTTTTCTATTTCTACTAGTCATTCTTCTCACGGCACGTTTATTTGCAGAGCTTGCTGTAAGACTCAAAGCACCTTCCGTCATAGGTGAGCTATTAGCGGGAGTGGTCTTAGGGCCGAGTTTGCTGGGCTGGATCGAGCCTTTCGAAGCCATTAAGCTCATGGCAGAAATAGGTATCATCTTACTCCTGTTTGAAGTGGGCTTGCAAACCGACCCCAAACAATTGATGAAGGCCGGATCAAAGTCTTTAGTGGTAGCTCTGGTTGGATTTTGTTTGCCTTTATTACTGGGATTTAGTTTGGCGTATTGGGTATTTGGTTTTTCGTTATTGGTATCGTTATTTATTGGTGGAACGCTCACAGCAACTAGCATTGGAATCACCGTTCGCGTTTTAACGGATCTCAAACGTCAGAATTCAAAGGAAGGCCAGATCATACTGGGGGCGGCGGTTCTGGATGATATTTTGGGCGTAGTCTTGTTGGCACTACTTTATGAGTTTTCAGTCGGTGGTGGTGTGACCCTGGGTAATGCGGGAAAAGTGATTTTATTTGTCGCTATGTTCTTTTTATTAGCACCCGTTTCCGCCAAGCTGATGTCGGTTTTCATCAAACGCATCAATTCGGCCACAGAAATCCCGGGTCTGATTCCCACGACTATAGTCTCACTGGTCCTGTTCTTTGCCTGGCTGGCTCACACCATGGGAGCACCGGGTTTGCTCGGTGGATTCGCCGCGGGTCTGGCTTTATCAAGACGTTTTTTCTTACCTTTCGGTATCGGTTTGCGTGCAGATGAATCTTTTGCCGAGCGCATTGAAAAGGAAATGGATTCAATTGTCTATTTATTTACGCCAATTTTCTTTGTCGTGGTTGGCCTGTCATTGAATCTGCGTGAGATTGATTGGAGTTCCCCATTTATTTGGTCTTTTTCCGTAGCACTTCTGGTTGCCGCAATTGTAGGCAAACTCGTGGGTCCCTGCTTCATCCGGGAAGCCTGGCCTAGCCGTTGGATCATTGGCACTGCTATGGTTCCGCGTGGTGAAGTCGGGCTTATTTTTGCCGAATTAGGACGGGAAAGCAATATTCTTAGTAACGATATTTATGCGGGGATGATAATCGTGATTGCTATTACAACGTTATTTTCACCCTTTGCTATGAAAGAATTGTACCGCCGATTCAGCCACCGCTTGCAATCCACTGAGTGAATTTTTTAAAGACCGCTGAGGCGGTGCTTGCAATAGAAAAAATATTGCTAAGAATATTGTCGTTTTACGGAAAAATTTATAGAGTTTTAGGTTGACCCAACCAACTACGCTCGTTAAAGTGGGGATTTTCCCATTGACCTAAAGTGTCTGGGGATTGAATTTTATTTTACTTTTTCGAGATGATTTATTTATGGATTTAACGCCAGAAGATAAAGCGTTGATTGAGCAGGAAGAAGCACTTTTCCAAAAAACTCTCGATTCTTTATACGAGCAACTCCCTCAGGCCCTGTCAGCAAAACTTCATGCTCGCAATGAAGCGCGCGAGATGACGAGCCGGATGGTGAATGAATGGAACGATGAAGCGAGGCAAGCCCTTGTGTCCGACGAGGCGGTTGCTCACCGTATCTCATCGATACGCAATGATCAGGATAAAATCCTCTTGGAATTGGTGCGAGAGCCATATTTTGGGCGCGTGATGACTGAGGAGGAGGATGGACATTCGGCAAATTTCCTCATCGGCATTCGCGGCAACCCATCTGCAGGCATTGTGGATTGGCGAAGCGGACCCTTGGCGGCTCTGTATTTCAATTACAAGCAGGGCGACGAGTTTTTCGAGGTCATCAATGACCGTGAAAGAGTAGGGCGGATAACACTTCGCAATTCTTTCAAGACCGAGGAAGGTCGCCTGGTTCAAATCGAATCGTCTGAAGGTGTTTTTCAGCGTAAAGAAACTGGGTGGGCACGACTCGATGTCGATTCTGAAATAGCGGCTTTGCGTTCGCGTTCCCCACGTACGACTGAAAAACGTTTGCCTTCGATTTTATCGCTCATTACCCCGGAACAATTTGAGATGATCACTTCGGACCCGCATCGTCCTGTGATTGTCCAAGGGTCTGCCGGTTCAGGAAAAACTACGGTGGCTCTCCATCGACTGGCCTGGCTTCTGCATGAAAATAATTCCTTCGCCTCTCCAGAGAATACAAACATCATTGTGATGAACAAGTCCTTGCAAGTGTATGTCGGGGCGACTCTTCCTTCAATGGGGATTCATGGGATCAAGGCGACCACGTTCAATAGCTGGGCGTTCTCGTTTTTGAAAAATGTAGGCATGAGGGATGCGCGTTTCAAATATCAAGAATTGCCTCTGGGCGTGGAAACGATCAAATGTTCGGAAGAAATGCTTCCCGCATTAGAGGCCTATGTAAAAAGGCAGAGGCAGAAGCTGGACTCGGAAATCATGGGAGAGCTGAGGCCATTCCAAGATCTTGTCGCTGTTTGGAAGCGAGGTGTTGACCGACCTTTGCCTGATCGTTTGAGAGAGTTGATTCGAGAATTGAAAAATACGAAGCTGTCTGCAGATGAAAAACGATCTATAACAGACAAAATGCGTTCTTTCCTGGCAAGGTTGGACGATTATCAGAAGGATATTTACGAAATTTTAAGTGACTCGCTGTTTCTCAAGAAATTTTTGCCACCGAACCCACAGCTTGAGAGAGATTTGGGATTCCTCCAGCGCAGGATAGAAAAAAACAGGCAAGCCGGGGAATTGGATTATTTTGACTTATCTTTGATTCTTCGATTGATCCAACTCAAAAACGGCGGGCTTCCAGACAAGCGTGGTAATAAACTTGCTTTGGACCATTTGGTGGTGGACGAAGCGCAAGATTTTGGCCCGATAGAATTTGCTGTGATGATGGCGGCAGTCAAAGACAAACGAGATGTTACGATTGTTGGTGATGTTGCCCAGAAAATTGTATTTTCCCGAAAATTTGTAGGCTGGAACAAGCTGATGGAAAGTTTAGGAATCCAGAAAGAGGAATTGATTCAACTGGAAATATCTTTCCGATGCACGGCTCCAATAATGACTTTGGCTAGAAAGATTGAAGGAAAACCTGGAGTTGCTGAAGGCAGAAAAGGTTCGGAACCGAAATGGATCAAAACGCGAGGTCGTGATGAAATGCTCATCCAGCTTGCAGAATGGGCGCAAAAAATCCAGCAAAACAATCCGAACTATTTGACTGCGCTGATTTGTAGACGACCCAAGCAAGCTATGGAGCTGAGAGAAGCAATGATGGAGTGGTTCCCTCATATTCGCTTGGGGAAAAGAGATCAATTTTCCTTTGAACCCGGGATCATGGTCACAAACATTCACCAGGTCAAGGGTTTGGAGTTTGATGCCGTAGCTCTTGTCGATGTCGATGGCGGTAATTACCCCAGTGCAGAAACTGAAAGCAGAAATATGTTGTATGTGGGGGTTACTCGGGCAGAAGATGAGTTGGCTTTATGTGCCAGTGGTGCCTTCAGCAAAATATTGACCGGATGATTGGGATCGGAAAAAATAAAAAATAGCTTGCGAAATTGGTGACAGGACCCATATTAGTAGTGTAGTTCAAGGCTGGGCCAAAGAGGTGAACCTTAAGAAGGAGAAGGACATGGAGCCACCTAACAATAATTTTGACAGCTCGCTGATAAGATGACCAATTAAAGTTCTCACATAAGTGTGAACGCTGGGCTAACAAGCCAGCAAAAAAATAGAGAAAACGCGTTGCCAGCATGGGACGCGTTTTTTATTTGTGTTGATGTTTGTTATTGCTGGTTATGGGCGTTTTGTAACAGTTTCGGCTAGAATGCCTTCAGCAGGTCGAAAAAGTGAAAAAATAACTTGCGAAATTGTAGACAAGACCCATATTAGTACTGTAGTTCAAGCCCGGGCTAAGAAGTGAACCTTAAGAAGGAGAAGGACATGGAGCCACCTTACAGTTTGCTTATGACCTAACAACTTAAAGTTCGCGCATAAGTGTGAACGCTTGGCTAAAGAGCCAGCAAATAAAATAGAGAAAAGCGCGTTGCCTTCATGGGACGCGCTTTTTATTTTTGGATCGTCCAATTGATAGTTTCGATTGCTGAGGCGACTCGAAAAATCCCCTTCCCATCTACAAGGTTTTCTCCTGCAAGGCTCATCTTTTCCAGTTGCTCTGGTGTTAGGCTCAAAGCTTTTTTCACATCCGATTCACTGAATGTTTTTGCCGTCTCAAGATAAAGAGCGGCTCCCTTTTTTTGCGCGTACAAGGCTTTTCGAGTTTGATGCTCGGCCATGCTGACGACTAGCGGAACGGCTCCTACTGCCATGGCCTCGTGCATGACAATTCCGCCTGAGCAAAACACGGCACCGCTTTGCGATAGCTGTTCCGCCATATTGGAAATATCTCGTTTTAGCTTAAAGCACAATGAATCCTGCAAACTCTGTAGACGCGTGTACCAGGGGTAGCCCGGTCCGACGATGATAGTCAGGTCCAATTCGGGATGCAGAGATTTCAGCATCTGTAAAGTTTTTTGGGTGATATTGATGGGATCGACGCCTCCCATACTGATGAGAATGGGTTCCCTTTCAAAAGGGTGCTTTGCATTTCTACTGACTTGAGCAAAGGAGGGGTGGAGTGCCAGATTTTCCAGACCCAAAAGAGTGTGAACCGAAGAGGGGGTGGGGGGCGATGTTTCGTTTGTCAAATTAGCATCGATCAATAAATCGACATCATTTCTTCCCGGCCCCAAATCTTCGAAATCGACGATGCATTTGGCTTTGTTTCTGACCCGTGAAATGAATTCGGGTGTTGTGTCCAATAGGTCCAGTATTGCGATATCGAAGGATTCTTCCCAGCCGTTGGGCCAGGCATTTCCATTCACTATGATCCGGTGTGGAAGATTTTCGCGTCTTAAAATTTCTATAGCTGGAGGGTACTCTGGCAGGAAATATTGTGGCAAAAATCCGCGTTCTTTGAGAATTTTCCCCAGATGAAGTTGCCGGTAAAGGTGACCCATGCCTCGTTCCGAGCCAACATCCAGCCTCAGTGCCAGCGACTTTTTCACGATTTCAAAGGGTTTCTTTTTGCATTGATTAGGGCCAGTACTTCTTTGTCGCTTAAAATAAGATGCGCATTTTGTTCGAGTTTTCTTCCTTCAAGAGCAGGGCGAAGTCTTTTTAAAGCCATCCAGAAACAAACCCAGAATCGGAATTTGAATTTTAGAAGATCGCGCAAAAGGTACAGTGGGGTATAGATCAGAATGGATGCGGTCAATCTTCGATCAAGAATATTCTTCCATAAGAAAAGATAATTATTTCTTCCGGAAATATAACCGATTTGTTTGCGCTTCTCTTGTTGGGTGATGGTGGCTTGTACTTTATGGTATGCAATGGCTTTAGGCTCATATGCGATGGCCCAACCGCGTTTGAGCGCGCGATAGCTCAAATCAATTTCTTCGTAGTAGAGGGGGTGGTAGAGTGAGTCAAATCCACCGAGTTCGAGGTACTGTTGCCGATTGACCATGAACCCGGCACCGCATGCAAAAAGCGTTTGGGTATCATCTTCAGCGTCTTTTTCGTAGAGGAAAAAATGACCTTCATTAAAATACCCACCACGATTACCATATATGAAATTGCTTTCGTCAAAACTGAAAAACTTGCCACTTACGGCGAATGTTTCTTTTTCATTAAAGCGGTTTGCAAGGTGAAAAAGTGCTTCCTCGTGTAATTTGACGTCGTTGTTCATCGGCATTACGATGGGCGAATCTGCCAACTTCACAGCGTAATTATTGGCACCCTGAAAGCCTAAATTGTTTGGGGTTCGTTCCCTTCTCACCGTAGGGAATTCGCTGGCAAGGATTTCGAGGCTGTTGTCAGAACTACAATCATCAATCACCATCACTTCATAAGTGCGAGACTTATCAAAAGCGACGGCTTTTAAAATGGAGGGAAGGCACTCTCTTAATAGATCTACGCCATTCCAATTGGTGATAATGAGGGTGATGTCACTTTTATTCATGAGCTATACCCGGTGAATCATTGGGATAAAAGGAGCAACCGTTTAATTGTGACACTGCCTATGTTCATGCGTTGGCATTTAATTTAGAGGAAATGGGTGGGGTCAATCAATCTTTCTTTGCAGGAGTGTATTTGAACTTACAATAAGTCCCAAGTTTCATGAACATATTGTTGAGTTTAAGATCAACGTAATCTTCTCTGGCCTTTGCAGGAATCTGGTCGAAACAGCAAGCGGTTTCAATATAGTCTGTGCGTCCAAATCGGATGAAGAACTGGGAAAACCAGCACTTGTCCATTTTATAGGTCCATTCGTTTTCATTGCATTTTTTATGATCGAGTAGAAAGCTTTCCCATGAGTAAACTGCATCAATTTTGGGTGTTTGTTTTTCTACAAAAGCTTTGAAAGGATTGTCAGAAGATTTTTCCTCTTCCACGTCTTTTTCCACTTCAGGAGATGTCCATTGCGTGAGAGCCGCGATGATCATTTTTCTGGCTTTGTCCTGTCGGACATTGTAATCATCCAGAATATTGTGAGTAGTGTACATGAACAAGGCAACTGTGGTCAGGTATTGAATTTCTGGTGTGAGCGTGTCGCCATTTTCAAATTCCCACAGTTGGATGAAGCTATCGCGGATTTTAGTTTTATCTATCGTGTATTCACCTGTCTCCAATATTTCGAGTAGGGGATCGATTCTATTTCCAGGTTCGGCGTATTCTTTGTCCATATTCCTGCCATTTGAGAGTGTGAATAATAAAACTTCAACCTAACATAGATTTAAATTGCGTATCAACAAGAATGAGTGTGTCGTTGAGGTTTGCGATCATAGTACGCAATATTTCAACTCCTGCCCATCGATCTGCGGTTGGCGACTCCTGTTGCGACGGCGGCTTTTACGACGGCTTCTGCAACTTTTTGAGCGACTCCGGGATCAAAGGCACTGGGAATGATGTAGTCGGGTTGGAGGTAATCCTCATCAATGCAATCGGCGATGGCCTGTGCGGCACCCATTTTCATTTCTTCATTGATAGTGTTCGCACAACAGTCGAGTGCTCCTCGGAAAATACCAGGGAAGCAGAGGACATTGTTGATTTGGTTAGGATAGTCGCTTCTTCCCGTTGCCATGATTTTTACATGCGGCATGGCAAGCTCGGGCATGATTTCAGGGATAGGGTTGGCCATAGCAAAGACGACGGGATCCTTTGCCATCTTTTTGATATGTTCGACTTTTAGCAATCCTGGACCGGAAACTCCCATGAATAAATCGGCACCGGACATGATATTGGACAAATCGCCTGTTTCATTATTAGGATTGGTGTGATCGGCGAACCATTGTTTGGCAGAATTGAGATCGTCTCTTCCTTTATGAATGGCACCTTTACGGTCACAGGCAATCAGGTTTTTAACACCGAGTTGCATGATCATTTTAGAGCAGGCTGTTCCGGCGGCGCCCGACCCCATGACGACGACTTTTAGATCTTCCGCTTTTTTTTGCACGACCTTCAAGGCGTTGATAAGGGCGGCTGTGATGACCACTGCGGTACCGTGTTGATCGTCATGAAACACGGGAATATCCAGCTCTTCCTTGAGTCGTGCTTCTATTTCAAAACACCTTGGGGCTGAAATGTCTTCGAGGTTGATACCGCCAAATCCAGGGCTGATATTTTTTACCGTTCGAATGATCTCTTCCGTATCTTTAGTGTCAAGGCAAATGGGGTAGGCATCCACATTGGAAAATTCTTTGAACAACATGGCTTTCCCTTCCATTACAGGCATGGCGGCACAAGGTCCAATGTCCCCGAGACCTAGCACAGCGGTGCCATCACTAACAACGGCAACGGAATTCTTTTTGATCGTCAGTTTGTAGGCATCTGCTGGATTATTGTGGATAGCCATGCAAACGCGCCCAACACCGGGGGTGTAAGCCATGGATAAATCGTCGCGCGTTTTTACGGGTACGCGATTCTTGATCTCAATCTTGCCACCGAGGTGAATGAGGAAGGTTCTGTCGGACCAACTCAATACTTCCAGTCCTTCGATTTCCCCTAAGGCGGTTACGATTTCCTGACCATGATCGGGATTGGCGGTGTAGATGCTAAAATCTCGAATAGAACCTGAATTTTTTAGAGGACGAACAATATCAATTGAACCGACAGAAGCATTTTTTTGAGCGATCAACTGGGTGGCTTCGGCCAGCGCATGGATGGAGCCAGACATTTTCAATCGGACTACAATGCTGTTGCCAGCGTTAGCAGGGGCAATAGGTTCTTTAGAAGTGTTGTTCATCATTTTTCCTTAGCGATTGGATTGTCGTTGTGCGCAGTATAATGCAAACCTTCGGGTTATTCGATGAATCAATTTTTCGGCTCCATTCTTAATGGGTTCGACATAAATGAATTTCATACCCGCATCCACAGCCCCGCCATCGGTCACATAATTATCACCTACCATACAGACCTTTTTGGGATCGGTCACATTTAAAACCTGTCTAGCGGCGTAGTCAAAACCTTTGGGGTTGGGCTTGGCTGGAACATTGCGAACGACAGGTATGTCGGTGAATTGCTGGAATCGATTGTCATCGGCATTGGTAAAAATAGCGACCTTCAGTCCACTTGCCTGCAGACTCAAAGCATGGCAGACATTTTCTTCGGGGAATTTTTTGCATCCTTGCGGACCAAGCACACCATCGGCATCAAGGAGAAGTCCTTCAATTTTATCAAACATCAATTGTTCTGAAGAAATGTCGGTGAAACGCTGGACGGTGAAATACGTTGTGGTTTTCTCGGGAAAAAAGGGCAGGGAGATGAAGCGTCGGAATTTACAAAAGGTCAAACCTTCGCGGTTGTTTGTCGCTGTCATTTATTACGATGGGGAAGGGAGCTATTAATATCTTAATAACACAGCTTGATTGTACTGTTTTCTGGAGGGAATTAAGATAGAGAAAGCAGTACTTATCATTGGCGAACCATGTGTAAACTCAATCCGACGAAGAGGGCTTACTTTCGACCTCTTTTTTCACGTCGCTAACGCAACCTGGGCAATATCCTAAATAAGCCTGGTTTTTAGATTTCTCGTTTAAATACTCGTCTATAGTGATCCAATTATCTGCAGATTGACGTTCGCTATAATTTTTGCAGACTTTTTTACAGATGGCACAAAAGTGCAAGAACTTTTCAAAAAGCTCAATTTTTCTTTTTTGCTCACAAAATTCC
>JAJDBG010000069.1 GCA_029261475.1 Nitrospinaceae bacterium | reverse complement strand
TGCGCGTAACGTTGCCGTTATTATTAAGCTTGGCGTAAACCATGTCAGTGAATAGGCGTAAATTAAGTGTCTTAGGTAGTAATTCGATATTGGCTTCCGCTTCTAGGCCATAGAACTTTGCACCCGTTTGGGCAAAATTTTGCACCACATAAGCCCCACTGGAATCCAAAATACCTTCGTCATCCACGCGGTCGACTAAGCCGTCACCATTGCTGTCAGAGCTTTGCTGAAAAACATAGTCATTTATTTGGTTATAAAACAAATTCACCTTGCCTTTGATCGTGCCGTGGGTCCTGTGCAAAGCCAAATCAAAATTGTTTGATGTTTCATTTGTTAGCGCCTGATTGCCACGGTCAAATGTATTGGTTGCAACATGGATACCATTGGCATATAGCGCAACAGTTGTGGGTGCGCGTTGTCCGCGTGTGGCGGTTAAATCGAGTTTGTAGCCATCAGTAAATTCCCACGCGCTGCCTGCAGAGATGCTGTAGAGATTAAAATCTCGTGATTGCAATGCAGCACCTTGGGGTTTTTGTGCGGCGTGTTCGATGCGTCCGCCAACTTCAAATTGCCACTGCTTCCAATGGCGTTTCTCGACCAGAAATAGCCCGACGGAATGCGACTTTGTCGGGGGCAAGAAGGCTTCCTCACCGGCAACGGAAAAGTCGCGGTTTTGGAATTGTACGCCCATTACGCCATGCCAATTGGCCAATGGGTTGTGTTGTAACTCCACGCGACCTTCTACTTCATCATTCTTAAACCGAGTGCCAATATTGCCATCTTCTTCAAGCTCGTCATGTTTGTAGTCATTGTAGTTAAAGCGCATTTTGAGTTGCTTAAAACCATTCATTGGGTTGTCTAACTCACCCGCTACACCATAACGCGTTTGTCCCATGTCGATTTTTGCTCCTTCCGGGCCGGGAATGCCATATAGGCTCTCCATGCGGGAAATTGACATACCTAAAAAGCCGCGCTCACCGACATATGATGTACCAAAAGACAAATTGTGGGTGTCGGTCGCGCTGTTTTTCACGACACCGTGTTTACTATTCGGGTCATTTTTATTCGCACGACCAGGAATTTTTATATTGCTGGTTTTTCTTTTAAATGCTTCAAGGTTCCAGGCGATTTTTCCAAGACTACCGGAAGTATTAAAAGCACCACCGCGTTCATTGGTCGCTGAGTTATAGCGTGATTCAATATTTCCCTGCGCTCTTTTATATAAGCGATCAGGAATGCGGTCGGTGATTACATTGACCACGCCACCGGATGTGCCGCTGCCATAAAGCAATGTGGAAGGGCCGCGTAGAATCTCAATGCTTGAGGCATTTAATGAATCGGCTGCTACAGCATGATCTGGGCTAATTATTGATAGGTCGCCAGTGCCAATACCGCTTTCCAGAATGCGAATACGCGGTCCATCTAAACCACGGATAACCGGACGACCCGCACCCGGTCCAAAGCTTGTTGATGTAACGCCCAGCTCACGCGACAATGTATCACCCAAGTTGGTCTCGCGCTTGCGACGCAAGTTATCACCCTGCAGCACTGTTGCAGGTGTAAATATACCGGGTTCAGTTTGTTCGGCCGCAGGTGCTGCTACAGTGACGCTTGGGAGCTCTACCGTTCTACTGCCTTCTTGTGCCTGGGTGGCCGCAATATCAAAGCAGAAAAATGCCAACAGAAATGCAATTGGCCTAAACAACTCGACTCCACTTCGAACGTCAACACTATGTAAATTTAGATCTGAGTATTCGTCAACACTATGTAAATTTAGATCTGAGTATTCCATACGATTCCTCTGAAAACAGCAATATTATGCAACTGTGTTGCATTTTACTTATTATCATTGCATATAAGAAATATTAATGCAACTATGTTGCATTATGTAAGGGAGTTAACAGTGGGCAATAAAGAGAATATTTTGTGTGTGGATTACTTCTAGTTTTAAGCTGTATTAATAGCAAACGCACCGTCTGATAGATCAAGAAAAATCCTAAAGTAACGAGAATAGTACTCAGTCCGGTCAGTGCAAGACGATCAAGACAGATGTCGTTGATACCAATATCATGATCATTCTAGGCATGAAGACTTCCAGCGTCAGTTATACTGATCGCATCAGCTTCAACAAAATATGTAAAAGTATATGCCATTAGAAATACAGGCACAGATAACAACGCTAACACCAAAATCAGAAATAAGCTTTTTCGTATCATTTGGGGTTAAAACTTGGGGTAACTAATTAAGATTGACAAATATTTTACGGATAAAAGGTTTCTTTATACGCATTCAGCACAAAGGCCTTTTACCGTTAGTTCTATTTCTTGGAATTGATACCCGATGGGTAACGACCAATCACGCTCATTGGGTAATTCATCCAAACAAATGACGCTGGCACAACTGGTGCATTTGAAATGTGCATGTTGGTGTGAATTTAATTCATTATTAGTATGAAACCGCCACACACGATCATCGCTCACCACTTTATGTATCAGTTGTTTATCAGTCAGCCATTCCAGTACACGATAGAGCGTGACCCTGTCTAATGGTAGTTTGCCAAGCAAACGTCGCTCAATTTCTCGATGCGTGATGGCTTGTTGTTCTGCAAGCAAAATAGTCAGAATTCTCACTCTGCCCGCAGTCACCCGACCACCGCACTGCCGGATCCTCCTTTCTGCTGCGGTCTTAAAAGTGTTAGGCATAATTTTAGTAATGCAACAATGTTGCAACTAGTATAGTTGGGTTTCCTTCAATATGCAATGATTTGTAATCAGTGAATAAAGAATAGTTAATCAGATTCAAAGTAACTTAATATATCCATGACCTTATGCGGTATGCCGATAATATTGATGCAGTTCTCGCCAATTGTATAGAATATCGAGTGCGCTCCCCCTGTCGATAACAATAATAACCTTCTTCTATACCAGCCAGGTAGGGTGCAATAAACGAAGAGCACTGCACCAATGGACGGATATTAGCGGATGAAGTTCGCTTACCCAATCCAGCGCAACAAGTGGTTTTCCAGGAGTATGTCAATACAGTAACAGAAACGGCATTACGTATGGAGCGCGTTGTCAAAGAAATCCATCACTATGTGAAACAGCGGAGAATGTACCCGTTGTGAAAGCCTTAATGGCTATGCGGGGCATGGCGACCGCATATAAATTTATTGGCATTTAAATTCAAGTCATTACATAGCATAAAGGGATCTGGTATTGCGAAGCGATAAAGCAAACTACCCTGTGTTCTTGTGAAATTATAAAGCAAATCACACATACATCACACAGAGAGAGTGTGTGCGTGAATATTGGATTGCAAGACCTGATGCCTTTGTCTTCTTCTAACGAAGTATATACAAGTGCATATACTCAATATACATATTCAATAGCGAACGTTGTTGCAGCCAACTGCAATCTCGAACAAAAAATTATTTCTGCCGATT